>JAJFHT010000354.1 GCA_021775495.1 Hyphomicrobiales bacterium
TCCGAACCTGCGTGGCGCGCCGAATGACCATACGGTTCCGGTGCGCGAGGTGCGGCTTTCTGCGGGTGCCGGGTTCATCGTGGTGATCACCGGGGCGATCATGACCATGCCGGGCCTGCCGAGGGTGCCGTCATCGGAGAAGATCTACCTCAACGATCACGGACAGATCGAAGGCCTGTTCTAGCGCCATTCCAAACATTTTCGAAACGGCCCGCCGCTTGCCCGGCGGGCCGTTTTTTGTTGCCGCGATTCCATCGAAAACCGGTGGGCATGCTTTTGGCCGGTAGCGGGACATAAGCCGTTAGATTCAAATGACAATCCGGTGATGCCCATTGCGAAGGGAAGACGTGGTTTTTTGCATACGATTATTGAAATTTGGTATATTATTGGTATAAATAATATTTGATATTGGTTTTGTTTCGGTTTTCTGCTAGCTATTCGGGCGAAGGGTCTGCATTCGAATTCAACACCCGGGGTTCGTCCCGGAGCAGGCTTAGTTAAAAAACTGCCGTTTCAAGTTGCCCGAGCAAGAGGCGATGCCGGCGAAAGCGGAGGGGGCCAGTTCATGGACAACAATCTCAATGCATTGACGACGATTTTCACCGAGTTTTACTACTGGGTGACCATCCCGTTCATGTTCCTCATTCACGTTGGTTTCTGCATGTACGAGGTCGGTGCGAGCCGGCGACGCAACCACATGCACACGCTGATGAAAAATTCCATGATCATCCCGCTGGTTACCGTGACGTTCTACTATTTCGGATGGTGGATTTACTGGGCTTTTCCGAATGGTCCATTCATTACGGGCGGCTTGGAACTTGAGGCTGCTGCAGCCAATACACCATGGTCACAGACCATGGGCACCAATCTCGGTGACCGGATCACCGGTGTCTTCTGGGCGGCCTTCCTGCTGTTCTCATGGACGGCGGCGTCCATTGTCTCTGGCTCGGTGATCGAGCGGATCAATTCCGGCGCGTTCTGGATTCTGGCGGTGGTGATTGGCTCTTTCGCCTGGATCATCGACGCCTCGTGGGGCTGGCACTATGGCGGCTGGATGGTCAAATTGCTTGGCTATCACGATGCCTATGCGTCCGGCGTTATCCATGCCATTGCCGGTGGTTTTGCACTTGGCGTTCTGGTTGTGCTTGGACCACGGCTCGGCAAATTCGCCGCCGACGGCACGCCGCGCGACATCAACCCGCACAATCCATGGATGGTGTGTGTCGGCCTGTTCGTCATCTATGCAGGTTTCTGGGGCTTCTACGTCGCCTGTAACGTGCCGCTGATCAGCCCCGAGGGAATTGGCGGACTGGTCACCGGTGAGACCTGGACGGCAACGACGATCTATCTGACCCCGACGACGCTAAGCGCTATCACGGTCAACTTCCTGATGTCGCTGTCCGGCGGAATGCTGATGGCGTTCATTGTCTCCAAAGGCAACGCATTCTGGACTTATTCCGGCGGGCTTGCGGGCATCATCACAGCATCGGCAGGAAACGACCTGTATCATCCGATCCAGGCAATGCTGATCGGTGGTGTCGGCACGTTCATTGCCTACAAGATGCATTTCTGGGTCGAACGCAAATTCAAGATCGACGATGCGGTCGGGGCTGTTGCAGTGCACGGATATGCCGGATTTGCAGGACTGGTGATCTGCGGCTTCATGCTGTGGGGCCACCCTTCCAGCGTCTATGAAGGTTATGCCTCGATCAATCCGATCGGCCAGTTGGCCGGTGCGGTGATCATGTTCGGGGTTCTCGGTTTCCTGCCCGGCTGGGCGGTTGCCAAGATACTCAACGCGATGGGAATGCTGCGTATTCCGAAAGAGGTCGAACTGTTGGGCCTGGATTTCGGCACCAACCAGGAAGAGCAGGCTGCATCGGATGATGTTCGTAACGCCGAACAGGCGCTTGTCTAACCACTGCCGCATAACAGGAACAAGGAGATAACGATATGTCTACGACAACGGTAACAACCTGGGCGGTCGATCTGAAGGATGTTGGTGCGGTCTACCCGTTCCAGGGTTCGGAGGGTCTGATGGTAATTGTTGCAGTCGCAACATGGATTGGCTGGCACATCTGGTGCAACCGCTGGGAAAAGGACTACCACCAGGAAAAGATCCGGAAATACGGAGACGCGGAAAACCTGAAGAAGGCGCTCGCGGCAGAATAGCTTTCAGCAATTTTTTCCAAAACTCAAGAGACGGCCGGGGCGGAAATCGACCCGGCCGTTTTCATTCGTTTGCGGTATGAAAACTACCCGTTACGACGCATTCTCAGTCTGTCCCTTCGATCGACCGCATGGCGAAACCACATATCTGCTGCGGTCAGAAAATGGGGTTGGCCGCCCGGATGGAACCAGCGGGTGGTCAGCGGCATCCTGGAAAAAACGGTTTCGCCGCGTGGGTCGTTGAGAGCCTGATACGCCACTTTCATTCCCAGATAGGGCGCCATGGCGACACCAGAGCCGGAGTAGCCTGCAGCAAAATGAAACCCGTCATGGCTGCCTATAGCCGGCATATGGGAGAAAGAATACCCGGTGAATCCGGACCAGCTGTGGGTCAGCCTTGTATCTCTCAGTTCAGGCCAGATATCGGTCATTGTACGGAACAGGCGCGCAGCAGCGCGTTCCGGTGTGGTTGGCCGCATGGCAGCCCGACCGCCGAAGACGATCCTGCTGCCATCCGGTGAAATCCGGAAATAGGAATGCTGTGCTCTGGTCTCCACCATCATTCGGCCGCCGGGGGCCAAACGTGCCAGAGTCGTTGAAGCGATTGGCTCAGTCGCAATGATGAAGCTCGGCAAGGGAAAAACGCGTCGCCGCAGCCAATTGGACAGGCCTTGAGTGTATCCGTTGGTTGCGACAATGATCCGATCCGCGCGGATTGCTGCGGATCCGGATCTGGCGACGAACCTGCCCGCTTCACGGCGAATCTCGGTCACGGGACAATCGCGAACCACAACCACATCGCGCTTGATTGCGGCGGCGAGCAGACCGTCATGGAATTTTCGCGGATGGAGCGCGGCGTGGCCGGGAAACCGGATTGCGCCGTGGTAGCGACTGGTTTCAATCTCGCTTGACAGTTCGTCCCGGTCGATCAACTCCATGTTGATGGCACTCTGCGATCTGACGGAATTGACCAGCCTTTTCTGTGCATCAAAATCTGCCCGGCTCCAGGCCATCTGAATACGTCCCGTTAGCTGAAGATCGCATTCAATCGCCTCGCGTTGGATCAGCTGTCTGGTAAACTCGAATGCAGCGACGCTCTCGTCGTAACACGCGGCCGCAGCCGCTGCGCCGAACCTCGATTTCATGGTTTCATAGGGCAGGCGCGGATGAGCGCCGAACATTCCGCCATTGCGTGTCGAGGCGCCCTGGCCGGGTATCGCTGCATCGATCACCGTGACCTTGGCGCCTTCATCCGCGCAGGTGATCGCGGCGCTCAGTCCCGTATAGCCGCCGCCAAGAACAAGAACATCCGTTCGTTCAGGCGGTATCGTTGCAAGCGCCGGAAGCGGCGCTCCGTCCTCCCACCAATAGGGGCGTCCCGGCGGTGCTGCGTCCGGTGCGAACAGGCTCACCCGTAATTGCCCTTGACGCGCTCCTTAGTCGGATCGAAATGCGGAATACCGACAACTGTCGCAGCAAGACGTTTCTGCTGACCGTCCAACTGCCCAACTTCTATCGCAGTACCGAGCTCGCCATGTGTGACATCGATACGGGCCAGTGCAATGACCTTGCCGAGGATCGGTGATTTCACCGCCGAGGTTATTTCGCCGACCTGCGCCTTGCCGATGCGGACGCAGTCACCGGTTGATGGAACGATGCCTCCGGCAATATCCAGACCGACCAGCTTCTTTTGCGGATGCGCCTTGCGCTCCTCAATGGCCGCGCGGCCGACAAAATCATCTTCCTTGGATTTCAGCGGCACAGTGAACCCGATGCCCGCCTCAAACGGGTTTGTCTGATCGGAGAACTCGTATCCCGCAAAAATCAGGCCGGCCTCGATGCGCAACATGTTCAACGCTTCCAAACCAAGCGGCTTCAGGCCCTCCGGTTCGCCGGCTTCATATATCGCATTGAAGACCGTTTCGGCATCCTTGGGGTGACAAAAGACTTCATAGCCAAGCTCGCCGGAATAGCCGGTCCTGCTGACCACACAAGCGGTTCCGTTGAAATCGCCGATGCGGGCGATGGTGAAGCGGAACCAGCCAAGTTCCTCGATTGTTGGCTGGGTCGGCGGAGTCCAGAATGTTTTTGCCAGGATATCCCGGGATACCGGCCCTTGAACCGCAACATTGCACAGTTGGTCAGTGGACGAACGCACCCACGCGTTCAGGCCTTTTTCTTCGGCTTTTTTGCGCAGCCAGAGACCGGAATCATCATTGCCGCCAATCCAGCGGAAATTGTTTTCACCGAGGCGAAATACCGTTCCATCGTCGATCATGCCGCCATGGTCGTAGCAGATCGCCGTATAGACGACCTGACCGACCGCGAGCTTTTTCATGTTGCGGGTAACGCAATATTGCATGAGTTCTTCGGCATCGGGACCGGTCACTTCATATTTGCGAAGCGGCGACAGGTCCATGATGGCGGCCTTCTCACGGCAGGCCCAATATTCGGCGGTTGCACCGAGATTGGTCATACGGTTTGCAAGCCAATAGCCGTTATATTCAACAAAATCTCGTGTGTGCTGGGCAAAGCACTCGTGGAAACCGGTCTTTTTGGTTTCTTCCACATCCGCCTCCGGTGATTTTCGCCAGCCTATCGATCGCTGGAAGTCTTCGTTTTCTGTGTAGACACGCACCTGAATATCGGTCGGGTTCCAGCCATTCGCCGGATCGACGTCGCAGGGGCAGCCGGTCGACACGCAGACCAGGTCGGTGAGGGCACGCAAAAGGACGTAATCGCCCGGCCGCGACCAGGGGTCGTCCATGCCGATGGCATTGGTGTCGTCGAGCATGGTGTTGAAAAAGAAATTGATAGCCGGCCAGCCGGCCCTCGGTTTCACATCAAATCGGGCCAGGTCGGCGTTGATGTTGTCGGAGCAGTTCTTGTGCCCGGGATATCCCAGATCCTCGTAGTAGCGCGCTGTGCAGGCGAGGCCGAACGTATCATGGCGTCCGCAGGTATCCTGGACAATCTCTATCAGCGGCTCCTGGTCAACGCTGAAATATTTCGAGTAGATTCCGGGTGCCGGATAGAGCGACCCCATCAATGAGCGGGTTGTTGTCGGATCAATCTCACGTTCGAGACCTCTGTCGAGGGCGCGGGCCGAAAATGCCTGGAAGTCAGAACACTCCCGTCCCTGTATGTCGAGCACCTGAACAAATTGTCCGGCCTTGACCGAATAGGATTTGGCTTCGCCAGGTTGGATATTGAGATCGACCACAGGGTCGGCAAGCGGGTCAGGCGGTGCGAGGCTTTGCTTGGCCGGTCCCGGATCGGCACGTTTGATGTAGAGGATGATTTCGGTTGGAGCGTCCTGCTGTTCGGGAACCATCGGCCCACCCGGTGCACAGACGATCAAAAGACCGTTGGTGGCGGCGTGAAAAGTCTCCATGTCGCCGGGCTTGGAACCGTGTACGAATATTTTGACGCCGTCGGCCCTGCCGATGTCGAAGCCCGAGGCTTCCAACGCCCTGAGGACCCGGTTCCCGGATTGCCCGCCATCGGTAAGTGTCCGCCTGATTTCGTCTGTCTCACCGGATCCGGTCGCACCAATCATGCCGGCGTCAGAACTACCATCGTCGGCGAAGAATACCAGTTCGGCCGGCTGCAGGCCTTCGCGGTCCAGAACAGTTATCTCGTCGTCCGCACGAACGCGCACCGCACGTGAACCGCCTCCCGGGACCGGATGCCGCTCAACCCCATGTGGCAATATTGGCAGGCCGGGAACAATGACACCGCTGCGTTCGTACGGTGTTTCCAGAATTGGTGTGACGCTGTTCATGCCAACCCCAATGCTTTTTTGCGATCTGCGGCCCAGCGAAGGATCAGATGATCGACTGTCAAACCGATAAATGCGACGCAAAGGCCAAGCATCAATCCGTTGCCTATCCCATTCTTGTCCGACAGGGCTTTCAATATGAATTGCCCCAGATCATCGGTTCCGATCATGGCTCCGATAATGACCATGAATAAAGCGAAAACGACGGTCTGATTTATGCCCAGCATGATATGCGGAAAGGCTAGTGGCAGTTCGATCTTCAGCAATCTCTGCATGCGGTTGACGCCGGACATCGAGCCGGCGTCCTGCAAAGCCTGCGGGACATTGCGCAACCCTTCCACGGTGTAGCGGGTCGCCGGGATGGTGGCGTAGATAATTACCGCAATCAGCACCGACGTATCGGTAACGCCAAAGAGCATGATCACTGGAATCAGGTAGATGAACGAAGGGAAGGTTTGCAAGGTATCGCAAACCAGCAATATGAACTTGGTTGCAAGCGCATTTTGCGCGCACAATATTCCGACAATTGAACCGATGATAACCGACACGATGACTGCGAATGTTGTCATGTAAGCAGTGATCAAGGCTCTGTCCCACCATTCCGTCAGAGCGATGAACAGCAGGAAACTGCCAACGACGAGCGCTGATCTAACGCCGCCAACAATATAGCCAATCCCCATTACCAATACGAACGTCGCCGACACCGGCATGCCCAGATAGGCGGTTTTCATCGGTATCAGCACATTGGTGATCAGTGCCCTGTTGAAGACCTGCAGGCCCTGGTACCAATTGTCTACCATCCAATCCACGCCCGACTGCCAGAACTGTTCGGTGGTTATCCCCTTGTTGTGCGGAATGAGGTAAAAATAGTTGATGCCGCCCTCGAAAATATAGGCTCCGGCATAAGCCAACACGATTCCGACGAACAGGCAGCCGATGAAAATCAGTGCATATTTGTGGCGCTCGATGAATTTGAGATCAGCGAAATAATCGATCTGCTTGTTTGCCCAGCCCAAGGACAATCTGTCCAAAATCAGCGCGATCAGAACTATGCAAATTCCCAGTTCGAGGGCCTGGCCTATTCTGAGCTGGTTGAGCGCAAGCAGCAGGTTGAAGCCCAGTCCTTTCGCCCCAATGAAAGAGGCTATGACGGCCATAGCCAGGCACTGCATGATCACCTGGTTTACGCCGACCAGAATGTTGTGCCGCGCGGTCGGGATCAACACCCTGAACAAAAGTTGAAATCTGTTGCAACCACTCATCATGCCCGCTTCGATAACTTCGGGAGATATCGCTTTCAGCCCCAGCAAAGTCAGGCGGATCATCGGTGGAGTTGCAAAAATGATTGTTGCAATGGCGCCGGCGTGATCGCCGACACCAAACAACACGGTCACAGGCACCAGGTAGGAAAAATGCGGCATGGTCTGCGCCACGTTGAGCAGTGGCGAAAGGATCGCTTCGACCGTTTGACTTTTGTAAGCCCAAACGCCGAATGCAAGACCCAGTAAAACGGATAGCGGCGCTGCGATCAAAACAAACGAGAGGGTCTCCATGGCAGGCGCCCATTGTCCAAAAACCGCGATGTAAACCAGCGCAGAACCAACAAATGCAGCGAGCCATCTCCCGCTCAACGCGTAGCCGAGAATGACCGCAAAGGCAGTGACCACGGTCCAGGGCAATGCGGGCCAATAGGCCCATTCGTTTTCGTCGACAAAATCCCAGCTGGTAAATGCGACAATCGTCTTGACGCCACCGACAAGAATCTCACGGATGAACTGGATACAAAACAGCAGTGCGCCGGAAATGCCCCTGGTGATCTGCCTCAGCAATGCGGTTTCTTCATAGTCCTCGATCTCCGCATTGTAGCTTTCGATGGGCATCCATTCGAACATCAGGAATTCCACCGAATTGTTGAGCATTGCCGGAACACCGGCAATCAAATCGGGAAAACGCCACAGAATATTGTTTTCAGATGGTCCGACGGAGAAATACAGAATGAAAAACACAGCCGCCAATAATGCGAACTGTAATGGCCTTGAACTTTTGATCGATTGAACCATGATCATTCACCGCTCATTCAACTGGCGCTCACCGGCGCGGCTTCGTTCTCGCCAAACAGAATGTGAATGACTGATTTGCGTTTTAGAACACCAATGATCTTGTCCTTGCCGTCAACGACAGGGACCGGTTTTGTCTCGTTCAGGACAGCTTCCGCAACTGTTTCGATAATGGCGTTCCCGGGGACCTTAAGCTCACTCAATTTCGATGAGTCTGCGCGTTTCTCCATGACATCGGCGCACTTCAGCACCTTCTCCCGCGGTACTTCATTGGTGAACCTGGCGACGTAATCAGTTGCCGGATTGAGGACAATATTGGCGGGAGCATCTATCTGCTCGATGACACCGTCTTTCATGATTGCTATTCGGTCGGCCAATCTCAGGGCTTCATCGAAGTCATGGGTCACAAAAAGTATGGTCTTGTGCAACATTCCCTGCAGCCGCAAAAACTCATCCTGCATCTCTTTTCGAATAAGCGGGTCGAGCGCTGAAAACGGCTCATCCAGAAACCAGATTTCGGGTTCCACGGCCAGGGATCTGGCAATGCCGACACGCTGCTGTTGTCCGCCAGACAATTGTCGCGGGAAATAATTTTCACGTCCGGAGAGGCTGACAAGCTCCACCATGGATGCAGCTCTCTTGATGCTGTCCTCAGTGCTCATGCCCTTCATCTGCAGCGGAAATGCAATGTTCTCAAGAACGGTTTTATGAGGCAGCAACGCAAAGCTTTGAAACACCATGCCCATCTTGTTGCGGCGGACCTGGATCAGCTCCTTGGCGTTCATGGCCAAGAGATTTTCGCCGTCTACGGAAATGTTTCCCGACGTGGTGTCGGTCAGCCGAGAAATACAACGAAGCAGCGTTGATTTTCCGGACCCCGATAGTCCCATGACCACAAGCATTTCGCCTTTGTGGACTTCAAACGACGCATTGTTGACGCCAAAAATACATCCTGCATCCTTGAATGCTTCAACATCGATGACACCGTTTGACTGGCGCATCATCCGGTCTGTTTCAGCCCCAAATATCTTATAGACGGAATCGCATTTGAGGACCGGGTGCTCGCGATTTTCCGGTGTTTCGCCGCTCATTGTTTCTGATCCTTGCGGTCTTCCGGAACCTTTTTTGCCCTATGAATCGAATACGCCATTTCGCCTCCCCCAATTTTCAGCGTGATGTTCAATTGAGTATACAGCAAACAGCGTGGCAAGGGATCCACCAGTGCAGCAAGATGGCATTCCGCGGATCAAAGCACATAGCTTTTTGTTGCCAATAGTTGGGCGGAGAAAGAACGGAATCCTCCCCTGGCCAATTGGCCAGGGAAGGGTTTGCCACTCTGGAAAACTCCTTCCTGCAACGCGCAGGAGCATCGTCATCCAAAAATCAATTTGTGAATGGTTTCCATACGGCTTCGTTGTCAGCGAGCCATTTCTTCGCGGCGTCCTGATGGCTCAACTTGTCAATGTCGACCAAGGCGGCCATCTGTCCAACCTGCGTCGTTGTGAAAGAGATTCTTGTGAATGCCGTGTACGCCGCCGGATGAGTTTTGGGGAACTTGTAGTTCGCAGCCTTTTTCAACCAGCCCTTCGGCGAACCGCACTTGCCATCACCACCGTCGACGATCCTGCAACCGTCTGCATAAGCCGGAAACTCGATGAAGTCGAAGCCTTCAGCATCGGTAAAGTTGGGTGTCCAGTTAAACGTGATGATGCCGCGGCCTTCTTTCTTTGCAGAAGCAAGTTCGGCCCAGATTGCGTCGGCACCGCCGGCAAACTTGACGACATATTTGTCACCCAATCCCAGCGCCTTGATGCGATTGGGCATCAGATCACCGTGCCAGCTTTGCGGCCCTTCCAGAATACGGCCCTTGCCACCGGAGTCGGCTGTTGCGAACACTTCCGCACATTCTTTCAATGCTTCCCATTTCGGCAGGCCGGGGCACAGGTTTTTCTCAATCACATAATGTGGGACACCGAGCTCCTCCAGGGTGCTCGCAGCGTGTGTTCCGGCATCGATCACACCGCCCTTTGCCATTGCGTTGTAGAATGACTTACCGAAAGTGGACTGCCATACTTCATGCGAAATCGTGACATCGCCATTCCGGATGGCTTCATAGACCGCCTGGGAATCCGCCGGCACATATTCGACATTGTTGCCCATGCTTTCGAAAATCCCGCCGATGACATAGGCCATCACGACCTGGCTTGACCAGTTGTGGGTCGGGATTACGATTGGCTTGCTTGAATCCGCCGCCATCGCGGGGACTGTGGCAGCGGCCATCGACACTGAAAATGCCCCAACTGCTGCAAATTTTAGAACTTTCGTGAACATATTTTTCCTCCCTGAGATGAATGACCGTCATGATCATTCTGCATATCGGGTTGTCGATGCCGTGAAGCAGCTTCGGCTGCCCAATTTATCATCCAACCAGCCGGCATCCGCTGGCATACGTATTCAAAGTTGTCTTCGGTCGCGTTTGTCCTCCATCGATTGAATGGTCGTTACGTTGCCGGTTCCGACGTGCTGTTTTCCCAGTCGGGTTTGAACGCCAATACGGTCGTTTCCGGGTGCAGGTCGGGATTGAAAAGAAGATTGTGCCACCAGGTTGCCTGATAGAGCGGGTGGCCGGCATCCAGCGCCCTGACCTCGCAGGCCAGTTCGAAGCGATGAGAATATGCCTCGAAATCCAGAGAGCAGGTTCCAGCATCGAGTATCCTGGTCACGTTCGACGATTTCGGTGGGAAGGTTGCCGTCAGAATCTCGGAAAACTCCGACTGGCGCTGGTAGTAGGTTTCAGAGAAGAACTCGATCGCCTTTTCGCGCCGTTGCGCGGTATCGAATGTCCGTTTGACCATGTGCTGTAATTCTGGTGTTTTCGAATGCAGCATGCCTTTTGAAATCACCGTCGTAATGCGGCCAAACGGCTTTTCCTCGCCTGCAAGAGTGAGCACCGGTCTGATGGCGTCGTCCGGACGTCCCATGTGCTCGCGCATCGCAAGTTGGCGCACTCGGCATTGCCAACCCATGAACTTGTCTTTCAGCGGGTGCCGGCTTTCGGGAACGCCGAAAATCTGTGCCATCGAGTTCATGCCACTACCTTTTCCGGTGGTGCACGCAGGGCGTAGTTTCTGTCATGTTTCAGACTGGGGATACGTCCCCGAACGGTGGCGACTAAGTCCAGGTCGATGGTTGCATGAACCACGCCCGGCAGGGTTCCGCCGTCAGCCAGCACCTCTCCCCACGGGTCGACAATCAGCGAGTGACCATAACTTTCTCCACCACCGTCGACCGGACCGATGGCGCATGGGGAAACAACATAGGCGCCGTTTTCGATGGCACGCGCCCGGTTCAGCGCATGCCAGTGCGCTTCTCCGGTCTTCTTGGTGAAGGCGGCGGGAACCAGCAATATCTCCGCGCCGGCTTGAGATAATTGCCGGTAAAGGTCAGGGAAGCGTAGATCATAACAGATGGAGTGACCGATCCTGCCGAATGGCGTGTCGAATGCAACGGCCTCGTCGCCGGGCGCGACCAGGGCGCTCTCGCGATAGACTTCTCCACTTGAGAGTTCGATGTCGAAGAGATGGATCTTTTTGTACCGGCTTATGATCCGCCCGCGATCATCGATTGTGAAACTGCAATTGTAAATCTTGCCGCCGGGGCCGGTGATCGCCACCGACCCGACAACCACCCAGACCGCGTGCCGTTCGGCAAATTGCCGCAGTTCCAGCAAAACCGGGTGTTTTTCTTCGGTCTCGGCCGGAGGGGCAAATGCCGCTCCTTGTGTTTTCAAACCGCCGCAATATTCCGGCAGCGCAATCAGTTCCGCGCCCACGCCCACGGCCGTCTCCGCCAGCGTCAATGCTTCTGTGATCGCAGAGCCGAAATCCGGTTTCGGTCTGGTCTGAAGGCAGGCGATGTTGAGCGATCGGGTCATGAATCAGAACTTCGTGTAAGCCTTTCTCAGACTGACAAGTGGATGGCGGTCGGACATCTGGAATTTCAGCAGGAGTTCCCGGGCGATCATGTCGCGGTCCTGCTGATTGTCGGGCAGGGCGATCGTATCGGGAACCCGCACCCAGCCATTGACGTTGCGATCAAAAACGGCGGCGTTGCCATCCTCGTAACCCATGTGGATGTCTTCCAGCCAGTTGAGATCGTCCCATCCCATGGTCTCCATGTATTTCTGCAGAAATGGCGTGATGCGATCGTAATCGGGCACAAGATTGACATCGTAACGATAGCCGATGTGCTGCCCGATTTCCTTTTCACGCTTACTTTCAAGACCTTGCGAGTCATCGAGGAACTGGTTGACGTCCTTGATGTCCGATCCGCGGTATTGGGTTCCGGCCATGTCCTGCTCCCTCAAAGATGGTGATAGTCGTCGACGCCGACGGTGTAGCCGGTACCGGCGAGCGGTACGCCGGCCATTGCCGATGCTTCCATCGTCAATGCCGCGAGGTCCTCGGGCTCAAGCGAATGGATATCGGTCTTGCCGCAGGCGCGGGCAAACAGCTGCGCCTCGATGGTCAGTGTGTGGAGGAAATTGTAGACCCGTTCGGCGGCTTCATCAGGATCCAGCCGGGCACGTAGTTTCGGGTCCTGCGTCGCCACGCCAACCGGACAGCGCCCGGTGTGACAATGGTAACAATGGCCAGGCGGTACGCCCATTTCCTCTTCGTAATCGGCTTCCGGAATGTCCTTGTTGCAGTTCAGGGCCATCATCGCGGAATGACCGATCGCAATCGCGTCGGCTCCGAGCGCAATGGCTTTCGCCACATCGGCGCCATTGCGGATACCGCCGGCGTAGATCAGCGTAATGTCGCCGCGTTTGCCGAGGTCATCGATGGCCTTGCGCGCCTGGCGGATCGCTGCGATGCCTGGAACGCCGGTATCTTCGGTCGCCAGATGCGGGCCGGCCCCGGTACTGCCTTCCATTCCGTCGATGTAGATGGAATCAGGGTCGCATTTGACCGCCATGCGCACATCATCATACACGCGTGCGGCACCGAGCTTGAGCTGGATCGGAATCTGCCAGTCCGTTGCTTCGCGGATTTCGCGGATCTTGAGCGCCAGATCGTCCGGTCCGAGCCAGTCGGGGTGCCGGGCAGGGGAGCGCTGGTCAATGCCGGCGGGCAGTGACCGCATTTCCGCCACCTGGTCGGTGACTTTCTGTCCCATGAGATGGCCGCCCAGGCCGACCTTGCAGCCCTGGCCAATGAAGAACTCGCAGGCATCGGCAAGCACCAGGTGATGCGGATTGAATCCGTAACGGGACTGAATGCACTGGTACAGCCACTTGGTAGAGTAGCGCCGTTCATCCGGGATCATGCCACCTTCGCCTGAGCAGGTGGCGGTGCCGGCCATGGTGGCTCCGCGTGCCAGCGCGGTCTTGGCCTCATAGGACAGCGCGCCAAAACTCATCCCGGTGATGTAGACCGGAATATCGAGATCCAGCGGGCGCTTTGCGCGCGGACCGATGATCGTCCTCGTGTCACATTTTTCCCGGTACCCTTCGATGACGAAACGCGTCAGCGTTCCGGGAAGGAATGTCAGATCATCCCAATGCGGGATTTTCTTGAACAATGACATGCCGCGCATGCGGTAGCGGCCGAGTTCCGACTTGATATGGATGTCGTCGATGACGTGCGGTGGAAAGACGAAGGAATTGCCCAACCGGTAGACATCGCGGTCAAGCGGTTTCTTATGTACCTGATCCATTGGTTGCCCTTTTCGGTTGGCTAGAGAATGAGTTTTTTCTCGGTCGGTTCGAGGTTGTCGTAGTTCCAGAGCTGCTTGCCGGCCACGATCTTGGTGAAATGGTCGACGCCCGCATCGGGCATCAATTCGTATTGAGACAGCTTGCGTGTCAGCCATTTACGATCGAGATCGGTCAGTTCGGCTTCGATGGCATCGACCCCGAGCGATTGAATTTTTCCGCCGACATAGATCGTGCCGTCATACATAGAGTCACCGAGGTTCTTTCCGGCGTTGCCGCATACGACCATCCGGCCGCGTTGCATCATGAAGCCGGAGAGTGCTCCGGTGTCGCCACCGACGATGATCGTTCCGCCTTTCATGTCGATACCGGTACGCGAGCCGACCGAGCCTCTGCAGACAAGGTCGCCGCCACGGATCGCCGCGCCGAAAGTCGAACCGGCGTTCTTTTCGACCACAATTGTGCCCGACATCATGTTTTCGCCGCATGACCAGCCAACCCGGCCTTTGATGCGCACATTCGGACCATCAATCAGACCGACGGCAAAATAACCGAGCGAGCCGTCGAAGATCAGGTTCAGCCGATTGAGGATACCGACGCCGAGACCATGTTTGCCGCGCGGGTTCTGAACAACAAGAGTGCCGTAACCCTCCTCCATCAGGCTGCGCGCCTTGGAGTTGACTTCGGTGGAAGTCATCGCGTCGGTATCGATTTCAATGCGTTTATTGTAGTCGACGTCGGGTGCCCACGGATAGGTGAAACGCTCTTCGGCGTCGGGGTCGAACTCGATGAACAGGGAACGCCCGGTCAATTGCTCGGTTGTCATGCCGAGCAGTTTGGCACGCTCCTCCTGCGTCATTTCCCGCAGTTCGGCATCGCTCATGCCTGCCATACCCGGACCTCCTCATCATATGGATCGTACGTGTCGATTTCTTCTGGCAGGATGGCGCGGATCGCGACCTCTTCCGACGCCATTACAATCAGGTCATCGCTCTCGTAGAGAACCAGCGGTTTGGCGGCCATTGTGTCCTTGGCCATGCCGAGCTGGTCCTTGGTTGCGACCAGATAGGTGAAGACGCCATCAATCTCGGAAATCGAGCGGCGCAGGCTTTCTTCCAGCGTCACTCCGTTGGCAAGATTGTGCGCGGTGTAGACGGCCAGCAGTTCGGAGTCGCAGTCCGACATGAACCGGTGCCCCTTGCGTTCCATCTCGCGGCGCATGATCCAGTAATTGGTGATCTGGCCGTTGTGGACGACGGACA
The DNA here is from genome assembly GCA_021775495.1 of Hyphomicrobiales bacterium. Classification (GTDB taxonomy): domain Bacteria; phylum Pseudomonadota; class Alphaproteobacteria; order Rhizobiales; family Rhizobiaceae; genus JAJFHT01. The sequence goes on from JAJFHT010000354.1 coordinate 14,986, forward strand.
CGTCGTTGTAAGGGAACGCCCAATAGGGATGGGCGGAGCGGATATCGACATCCGACTCGGTTGCCATCCGGGTGTGGCCGATCGCATGGGAGCCGTCAAACTCGTCCAGACCGTAGGCACTGGAAACCTCAGCCGCGTCGCCGAGGTCCTTTATCAGTTCGAGCCCGCTTCCCATGGACAGAATTTCGGCGCCATCGATTTCCTCGATCTGCTTGGCCATTTTTTCGGTTTCGCCGTCATGTGTAATGACGTAGCGAAGTGCGTAGGGCGTGATCTGCTCCTTGCTCTTGATCTTGGCGCCATGTTCCTCGAGCAGTTCGTCGACCTTGACGATCCGGTCTGCGATCCGGTCCATGATGCCGTGGCCCTTGTCGATGTCTTCAGCCTCGGCCACTTTGACCCGCATGATATAGTCACCGGGATTGGGTGGGCCGTAGACGGCAAATCCGGTTGAATCCGGGCCACGGTGTTTCAGCGCCTGAAGCATTGCGGTCATCTCGAAACCAACGTTCGAGTGCTTTCCGCGATGTATAAGTCCGGCAATTCCGCACATGGAATGCGCTCCCTGCAGTGTTACTCTTTGGTTTGGGCGGAACGGCTTTCATCCCGTCCCATCGTTCTTCGTCCTCAGGGCAGGCATTCCATATAGGTGTCCTGATCCCAGTCGGTGACTGTGTGCATGAAGCGCTCCCACTCGTCCCATTTGTATTCGTGGTACAGCCGGTACATCTCGCCGGGCAGACCGCGCTGAACCACTTCATCGGCGGCCAGAGCCTCGAGTGCCTCGCCAAGTGACATAGGCAGCTTCTTGACATCCTTGCCGGCCTTGATGGCGTCATAGATGTTGCGTTCCTCCGGTTCGCCCGGATCGAGCTGGTTCTCGATGCCGTCATCGGCGGCCGCCAGGATTGTGGCGCCCATCAGATAGGGATTGACCATGGAATCGACAGAGCGGTATTCGAACCGGCCTGGCGCCGAAACGCGCAATCCGGTGGTACGGTTCTGGAAACCCCAATCGGCAAAGACCGGCGCCCAGAATCCGGTATCCCAAAGACGCCGGTACGAGTTGACCGTGGAAGATCCGATGGCGGTGAGGGCACGCAAATGGTGGACAATGCCGCCAATCGCCGCCAGTCCGGCTTTTCCGGGCATCTGTACGTCGTCGCCTTCGGGCATGAATGTGTTGGTGCCGCCGGAGACATACATGTAGTTCGCCGCCATGCCGGGCAGGTTTTTCGGATCGTTGCCGGTCCGGTGCATCTTGTCATCGCCGCCACGCCACAATGACATGTTGTGATGACAGCCCGATGCGGACACACCCATGAAGGGTTTGGTCATGAAGCAGGCGATCAGATTGAATTCCCGGGCCACCTGAGCGCAGATCTGGCGATAGGTGGTCAATCGGTCGGCATTGCGCAACACGTCGTCGTACATCCAGTTGAGTTCGAGCTGGCCGGGAGCGTCCTCATGGTCGCCCTG
>JAJFHT010000355.1 GCA_021775495.1 Hyphomicrobiales bacterium
GACGTTGCTGAACCGGGAAGACCGCGCGGCGCTGTTCGCAACCATCGCCCGGCATCTTGATCCCGGTGGCCGTTTCTTCTTTGACAGCCGCAATCCGGCTGCAAGGGCTTGGGAACGGTGGATGCCTGAGGCGACGCGGCAAACCAGGCAACATCCTGACTTCGGCAATGTCGTGTGCTGGAACGACGCCGCTTGTGATCCCGAAAGCGGTGTTGTCACTTATGACACCTATTATCAGCTTGAGAGTGGCCGCGTGTTCTCGGCCCGCGCGCAGATCGCTTTCCCGTCGCAAACCGAAATCGCAGAACTGATTGCCGATGCCGGGCTGATGGTCGATCGTTGGATCGGCGATTGCGCCGGCGGTGAATTTTCACCGGAGAGCCCCGAGATCATCCCCTTGGGTTCGAAAACAGTGGATTGATTTTTACTCTTTCGGCCGGTTTGCCGTTCTTGTGGCTCTGTCCGGCACTGTTTCAGTTCGCCATCAAAAAAACGGCAAGCGGGACCGGCGCCACCGCCAGCGAAACAATCGCGACATAGTGCGGAAATCTGTAAAGGCCACTCATCCCGGCCAGCAACGCGATGCCGCCACCTCCGCCAATCAGGGCGTTGCCCGGAAGGTTTATTGCGATGGCGATGGCGATGTGACGATGCCTCAACAGAAAGGGTATGAAACGTTTGGGCGCGTTTTCCATCAACACGTCGAGACGTTCTTTGCTGTTCAGATGTTCAAGGCGGCTCACCAGTTTCTCGGCGCGCTGCAATCCGGCATAAGCAAAGAAAAAAGCGATCAGCCGGGCTTTGACCAGACTGCCGATCAGGAACGAAATGCAAAACGCCAGGACAGTTGCCGCATAAATGAAAACGGCAACCTGCTGGCCGAATGCTGCAAACAAGGCAAGACTGATTTCCATCCCTGGTATGAATGGGAGGGCCATCAAGACCGTGTAAAGGGCGATGCCCAGCATCACCAGAATATGGGTTCGGGAACCGGGCTGAGAACCGGGGTCATCACTCACGAATCCGATCAGCCATTCTCCGCCCCAGTGACCGAGTGCGATCAGTCCGGAATAGGCAAGCAGCAAAACAACCAAATGTTTCCAACGCACTCGGCCGGCTGAACCGCTCTGATTGTCGGCACCGGTGTTCATTGCGCAATAGATATACAGCAATGATTGCCTTTAACGAATTCCACACTCCGTCCGTGCTGGAACGGACCGTTGGTATTAGCTGCGAACTGTCTCCTTCAGGCCGCTTTCTTTCGCTTTTTCCCTGAGGCTTTCTTCTTCGAAACGGTCGGTTTGTCTGTCTTTTCCTCGTCGACTTCGCGCTCGACCACGATGCGGACCTTGGTTACCAATGCGGCGATCGCGCCAAGAATTGCCAGCCAGGGAGCAGCCAGCACCACCACGCCGCCGACAACAAGACCAATGTTCAAAGGCGTTTCGAAAAACACGTCACCATCGTCAGCGACAATTTTCAATTGGCGGACATTTCCCTCTTGCGCCAATTCCTTGACCCGGTCGACGAGCTGATTGCCGGCGACCTCAATTTCTTCAACAAACGTCCGCCTTGCCTTTTCCTTCTGCTGCTTCATGACCTGCTCCTGTTCATTCGGATAATCGCTGTCGAAGAAGCTAGCGGGAAATGAACTACGCACATTTGATGTGCGTCAACGAGCCGGATTATTCAGGTTAGGCAATTCGCTCGAATGCGGCGGACACGGCATATCACCGTCACCGCAAAGCATCGAAACTAGGGTCTAGTTCAGTTCAAGATTGGCCCATGCCTTGATCAGATGATTGGCGATGGCTCCCGGCGGCGGAACGAACAGGCCTTCGGTTTCGCCCCTCAACATGGCGCGAACCTCGGATTGGGTGAACCAGCGGCAAGCCTCCAATTCGTCATCATCCATGCAGATATCGTCATTCAGCGCCTCGCCGTGACATCCGATCATCAGCGAATAGGGGAATGGCCAGGGCTGGCTGGAGTGGTAGGCGACCCGCCCGACGCGGATGCCGGCTTCTTCCATTGTTTCGCGGCGCACCGCGTTCTCGATGGTTTCGCCGGGTTCGACAAATCCGGCCAGGCAGGAATACATGCCCTCGGGAAAATGCGGGCTGCGGCCCAAAAGGCAGCGGTCCTCTTGCACTGCAAGCATGATCGCCACCGGATCGGTGCGGGGGAAACTTTCGGTTTCGCAGCCGGTGCATACACGCTTGTAGCCGCCGGCGCGCATTTCGGTCTTCGAACCGCAACGGCCGCAAAACCGGTGCGAGGAATGCCAGGCCAGCAGCGCGGCGCCCTGCGCCAATGCGCCAAGCGCCTCTGTATTCAACAGTCCCTGAACATAGACCGAGCGGAAATCGATCGCCTTGATGGTTTCCGGCAGGTCATCGGGCTCGGTGCCGACAGGCACGGCCAGCACCGGTCCAGCAGAGTCGCGCCCGAGCAACACCGCGTGCTGCAGACGTGGCCCGAGGAGGTCCATGCCGTTCGGCGAATAAAACGGATCGAGATCCTCGCCGATGACCTTCAGGTAGATACGCCCGCTGCGCACGGCAATCATCCGCGCCGCCGGATCGACGAGCGCTATTTCAACGGCATCGTCGCTGCGCTGTTCCGACAGCCGTTCGATCACATTGCCGGCAAAACCGACAAACTGGCTGGCTTCCTGCTGCGGGGCGTCAAAAAGGGTGAATGTCATCGAATCTCCATCTGAACAGAACCGGAAAACGACAGGCGAGTCACTCCGGTCGAAGGTCGCGAACATAGTCCGTTCGCAAATCCGGTGTCCAGTTTGCCGCTCATATGGAGATGTTGACTAACGTCCGAGCAGGAGATCGAGAAGGGAAGCGCCTTTGTCGCGCTGGAGCGGCCCGCCGACATCGCCGGGCGGTACCGGCCGATCCGTCGATCCGGTGCGGATGTCAGAATCATTGCCGTTTGAAGCACCTGCCCATTGTCCGCGGTCCGGATTGAGCGCACGCTTGGGCCGCTTTGCCGGGCGCGCATCAGGAGTCCGTGCAACGGTCGTCAGACCATGGGTGCCGGGCAGGGCGGCCACCGCGACGCCCTCATGGGCGGCGGTCATGAATTCTTTCCAGGCCAGCGCCGGCAGCGAACCGCCGGTGACTTTTTTGGTCGGCGTGCCGTCATCATTGCCGAACCAGACCCCGGTGGTCAGATTGGCGGTGTAGCCGACAAACCAGGCATCGCGGAAATTCTGGCTGGTTCCGGTCTTGCCGGCGGCCGGATAGCCGAAGGCCGCCTTGCGTGCGGTGCCGCCATCGACGGTGCGCTGCATCATCGCATTCATCATGCCGACAATGCGTGGTTTCACCACCCGTGGCGCGCTATCATGCGTGTTCTCGTACAACACCTTTCCGCCGGTCGTCGTGATGCGGCGAATGAAATGCACCTGCGGACGGTAACCGCCATTGGCAAACGGCACATAGGCTGCGGTCAGTTCCAGCGGCGTGACCTCGGATGTCCCGAGCGCGATCGACGCATTGGCCTGCATCTTGGACTCGATACCCATCCGTCGCGCCGTCTCGATCACGGTTTTCGGACCAACTTCCATCGCCAGCTGCGCTGCGACGGAATTCAGCGATTTAGACAGCGCTTTGCTCAGCGTCACCCGGCCATAATATTTGCCGCCGTAATTTGACGGCTTCCATTTGCCGAAGCGTACCGGAGCGTCATTGCGCACCGAATCGGGCCTTAGTCCAGCTTCAAGAGCGGCAAGATAGACGAAAGGCTTGAAGGTCGAGCCCGGCTGTCGATGGCCCTCGGTGGCGCGGTCGAACTGGCTGGCGGCATAGTCGACGCCGCCGACCATCGCCCGCACTGCACCGGTGCTGTCGATCGACACCAGTGCCCCCTGGCGCACGCCCATCTCCTTGCCGTTCTCGGCAATCAGCTTGCGGATCGAATTCTCCGCCAGCCGCTGCAATGTCAGATCGACCGTCGTATCGACAATCAGATCGTCGCGAATCTCACCGACCAGTTCCGGCAGGTCAGCCATGATGCGGTCAGCGACATAATTTTCAGAACCGGTCCAGTAGCTGGCGGCCTTTGTGGTGCCGCGGCTCATTGCCGTCGTCATTTCCTGGTCGCCGATCATGCCTTCCTCGCGCATCGCGCCGAGGACGACCTGCGCGCGTTCCTCCGCAGCTTTTGCATCGCGCGCCGGCGACAGCCGTGAGGGAGCCTTCAGCAGACCTGCCAGCAGAGCGGCCTCGGAAAGACCGACATCGCGCGCGGATTTCTTGAAATAGCGCCGTGAGGCGGCTTCGACGCCATAGGAACCGGATCCGTAATAGACCCGGTTGAGATAGAGCTGCAGAATGTCGTCCTTGCTGTATTTGTGCTCAAGCCACAGCGCCAGAAGGACTTCCTGCACCTTGCGTTCGAGCGTGCGGTCGGGTTTGAGGAACAGGTTCTTGGCCAGTTGCTGGGTCAGGGTCGAACCGCCTTGCAACCAGCGCTGGTTGATCAGATTGGTGAACATCGCCCGCGCCAGGCCGATCGGATCGACACCGAAATGCGAATAGAACCGTCGATCCTCGATGGCGATGACCGCCTGGGGAATATAGGGCGACATGTTGTGCAGTCCGATGGCTTCGCCGCCGGTTAGCCCGCGATTGGCGATCTGGCGTCCGTCGACCGCGACCATTTTTACATTCGGTGGCCGGTCGGGAATGGCCCAGGTCGTCGAGGCAGGCATTTGCGCGCCGTAATAGATGACGATGCCGGTTACGGCGATCCCGACCCATATCGACGCCACCAGCGACCAGTAGAAAGTACCGCGCAGAAAACGGCTGAGTCCGCTGCGGCTTTTCCGGCGTTTGGCGCCGCTGCGCGAGGCCGAACCTTTGCGCTTGGCGCCGGTGGGCTTCTTGCGCCGGGCGGGCTGCTTGCCATCCGGTGTGTCAAATTTCGGTTCGACACGTTTTTTGGGTCGTTTGGAGGCCATCCGGTCCGCCGTGTGAGATATCGGGAGCGATGTCGGATGGAGACTAAATGCGGCGATTTAAGGGGGGGTTAAACAGACTGTAAATATTTTGTTTACGTTTCAGTAACTTAAGCACCCTGATTCCAATTTCGTTCCCCTGCAATTTCTGCATGGCTCATTTGCAAAGTTGAGGCTCCTCAAATCACCGCGAATACCTATTTGTCGCTTATCGGAACGACACACCGTTCCAGGGAAATTCAACCGTCGGCACGGAAAGATCCGAAGCCGGCAAGACATCGAAAGCCAGGCACATGAACATCATCAGCAATATTCGCGACTGGAACCGCGTCCGCCAGACCCGCAACGAGTTGAGTCGCTTGTCGGCACACAATCTTGACGATCTCGGCATCTCCCGCGCCGACATCGCATCGATCGCCCAGCGCGCGGTTCGCGGCTGAGGCAAACGGAATTCAGCGGAGCCATCTCCTCCCAGGCTCCCTGATGTGCACGGTTCGGCCAATCGTTTGATGTAACGAAACGTGTACCGGTTCAGCGATACCCTCCTCCCGTCGCTGAACACTCATAGAAACGCTCATCGGATCCTCCCCCGGTGAGCGTTTTTTTGTGCCGGACATCATTTCAACCAAACCCAATCGACGCCCCTTGTTAATGGCATGCATCCTTGCCAACGTGAGCACGATCATCGGTCAGCAGGTATTGGCGGGAATGAGTGTTCTGAAAGGTTACCGGGTTCTGGATTTCGGCCGTTATGTCGCCGGGCCCTATTGTGCTGCGCTGTTGGGGGATTTCGGCGCCGAGGTCATACGCATCGAAAAACTGGCAGGATCGGAAGATCGCCACACCATGCCGGTCGAACCGGACGGTGTCGGAGCGCTGTTCCTGCAGATGAACCGCAACAAGAAGGGCATGACTCTCAATCCGATGAAGCCGCAAGGGCGCGAAATCGTGCGCCGGCTTGTCGAGACCGCGGATGTTGTGGTCGCCAATCTGCCGGCCAGAGGATTGAAGGCCATGGGGCTGGACTATGATAGCCTCCGGCAGATCAAACCCGACATCATTCTGACGACGGCGTCGACCTTCGGTTCCGAAGGACCCTACAGCGACCGTGTCGGTTTTGACGGACTCGGCCAGGCGATGTCGGGCGGGCCGCATCTGTCCGGCTCGCCGGATGAGCCAACCAGGGATGCCTATACGGTTGTCGATTTCGGTACGGCCATGATGTCTGCATTCGGTACGGTATCGGCTTTGTTGCACCGGGAAAAAACCGGCGAGGGCCAGATGGTCGAGGGCGCGCTGTTGCGCACCGCGCTGACCTATGCCGGTTCCTATCTGACGGAACAGGAACTGACCGGCGTCAACCGGGTCGCCAGCGGCAACCGTTCGCAGATCGCCGGTCCGGCCGACATCATTCCGACAAAGGATGGCTGGATCATGGTGCAGGTCATCGGCGATCCGCTGTTCGAGCGCTGGGCCCACATGGTCGGCAAGCCGGAACTGTTGCAGGATGCGCGGTTTCGCGGCGACGCCGAACGCGGCCGGCACGGGACCGAACTCTCGGCCATTGCCCGCGAGCACTCTTCGCGATTCACCACCGACGAGGCATTGGCCATCTATGCGGAGGCTTCAGTCCCGGCTGGGCCGATCTACACGCCGCAGCAGGCACTCGACGATCCGCATGTCAAAGAGGCTGGTTTTCTCCAACCCGTCGCTTATGACGGCCTGCCCGCCGCGTCGCTGGTCAAGGCGCCAATTTCACTGTCGAAAACCGGTGCTGCAATCGAAGCTCCGGCGCCTATGCTCGGTCAACACACCACCGAGATTCTGAAAAGCCTCGGGTATGATGAAACGGAAATTTCCGAGCTCAGGAAAAACCGGATTGTCTGATCCGTTTACGGTGGCGACGGGTTCTTTAACTCTCTTTGCCTCGGCGCTGCCGAAGCCAACCACCGATAGCACCGCCAATCGCGGCCGCAATCGGCGTCGAAAGATAGGTCGAGAGCCCGGCACTGGTAAAACCGAGTGTTTCGGACAGAAAAGCGCCAAGGATGCCGGCGAAAAAGCCAACAATACCGTATTTGACCGGCAAACCGTATGTGTTCAGACCATCCAGCATTTCATCCTCCGTTCCATTCCGTGCCGCTTGCACTTGTAGTTAGTATCTGGTGGATTCAGAGCCAGACCATGAATTTGTAAATCCAATCCAGTCAAGCAAATCCGGAGACTGTCCGCCTTGCCCCCGAAGCCGGGCTCAATCGGAATGGGCTCCAACTTCAGTGAGGGCCACCAAACACTCCCGGGGGGTGGCAAACATTTCCGGCCCAATACCATCGTTCATGCCGGTGGCAGTGAAAAAGTCCGGTTCGAGCCATCTGCGGGCTGAACTCGGCGAAAGTTGATCTGCCAGCCAAATTGTCGTTGCATGGCAAGACGTTTTCGCATCGCAATACCGAAGGAGCTTCCATGACCGGTGTGGACCCATTCCGCCACCACCCTGAATTGCGCGGAAAGATCAGGCCCGCAGCGGATTCGTTCTTTCGCGATATGGATCTTGATCTCATCGACGCCCGTGCCGCGGAAGCCGGTCGACCAGGCGGTTGGCGTACACCGTGCGACGTCCGCGAGGCGGCGCGGCGCGATTGGCTTGAAGGCCATTGGAACCGTGATCTCTGGGTTTTTGGCTATGGTTCGCTCATGTGGGACCCGGCGATAGAAATTGCCGAGATCCGGCATGCTCGTTGTAGCGGGTTCCAACGATGCTTTTGCCTTTGGGACGTTGGCGGCCGCGGCTCTCCGCAACAGCCCGGTTTGATGTTGGCAATCGACACCGGCGGCACTTGCGAGGGCCTCGCCTTCCGGATCGAGGCTGAGAATCTGGATCACGAAACCTTCGTGCTTTTCCGTCGCGAAATGATTGCCAGTGTCTACAGCCCGACCTGGCTGAAGCTCGAAACCGCCCTTGGTCCGATCGAGGCGCTTGGGTTTGCCGCCGACCGCACGCATGAGCGGATCGTGCCGGATATCCCGGTGGACGAGCAGGCCAGGATGATCGCCGGGGCATCGGGACCGCTCGGCACCAATTTCGACTATCTTTCAGGTACCCAGGCGCATCTCAAACTGCTTGGAATAGTCGACCCCTACATCGCAGACCTTCATGCACGCGCCCATGCACTTCGTTCACCGAACTAGACAATTTGGCTTGTTTTGCCACCGGCATATTGGGATGCACACCGCGGAGTGCCGATGTCGTCAAAAGGACCTTTTTGAACCGTCCACTAAAACGGGGGAAGACCACTGAGTAACCGATGCTGTGATGTGCACAAATGTCAGCTTTGGCGAGTGAAGGCTTATGAACCTGTCGAAATTTTCACGAGTTTTGCGACTGTATTGATGTTGCGGACGGTTCCTTCGGACATTGCTGCCAGTCGTAGTTTTTGTTCGTCCCATCCCAGATGGATAGTGAATATAAATCTCGCGTTCTCCGAGTTCGATTTCTTCATCGGATTGCCCCTTCGCCTCCTCGATTGTTGTCGAAGGTGGTGTGGTATCCAGGAATACGACGCCGACCTTGCTTGACTCAGCATTTGGGAAAGGGCTTGCGTCAAGCACTGCCTGCATTTCTTTAGCGGTGCGGACGACGATGCCAACAGGTTTGCCTGTGTTCGTCTCAAGGCTTTTCTCAAGCGCCTCTTTCACGGTCGCTGGATCGTTGGCGGTGGAGAATACAAGATTGCCTGATTGAATGTAGGTGCGCACGTCGGCCAAGCCTGCCGCCTCCGCTATGGAGCGCAACTCTGTCATTGGCAGTTTGCCTGTTCCTCCAACATTTACGCCGCGTAGAAGTGCTACAAGGGTTTTCATCCGACCATCCTACCCCCTTACTACCAAGGGCTAAAGCTGCCATCTAATCTATCCCAAGCAACGGCAGTTTTGTCCCGCTCTACCGACATTGGTGGCAGGACGATTTTCCACTATTGGTAATAGTGCAAAGGTCTGCATTGAGCCCAATGTTCAGATTTTCTGCAATGTAGCGAAGGTCAGCGAGGTAAATCGCGAATTGGGGAGACGTCATCCTTGAATGGCACATGTCGCCGCCGAAATGTTGCGTCTTGGACGTATTCCGGTCTGCTGATTCGGTCCATTCGAAAATGACGGAAGTCTTTGCGCGCAGGATCCCAAGCCACCAAATACCATAGTGGTGGCAAGATCAGCATAGCTTGCGGCTCAACAATTCGGCTGGTTACGGACCCTTTTGCGTCACGGTACTGGAAACGCAGGTGTAGCCGTTGGAGAAAAGCTGTCTCGAATGCGGGCAGCAGCGCGGGCTCCATCGCTTCCATATCTGATATGTCTACCCGCGGTGAAAGTTGCCCGACGTACAAGCAATCCAGAAACCGACGCAAGTCGCGTATCTTGTCCGACGGCAAGGCTTTCTCGATTTTGGCAAGCCCAGCATCTGCGAGACCCGAAAAGGGCAAACTTCCGGCTGCACGCATCGATGCAACGCTGATGAGAAGCGCAAAGACCTCGGCGACCGAGAGCCGCGCTGTGGCCTGAACCGATTGCGGATCAAGTTGCAGGCCGCCCCCGCGACCAGGTTCAGAATGAATGACAAAGCCCTCATCGCGCAGCGCGCTAATGTCACGCAACACTGTGCGCCTGGATGCGCCAACCTCCTCCGCCAAGTCAGCGACTGTAGAAGTACCGTTGCGGCGAAGGCTGCGCACGATGGCGTCATGTCGGCGGCGAACGTTCATTTTGTAAGGCTATCAATTAATAGTGCCAGTATTTGTCACCATTAGGTTCTAGTTAATGGCTGTACATGTCAGCAAGGAGATTTTGAAATTGCAATGCACATCCGTAAACCCCCGGGACTGGAAAGAGCGCCATCCGAAACAGAAGGCGTCGTCTGATCACCCCGAAAACGTAAAGGGGAAATGCAATGTTTGATCCAGCTGATTTTCCCAAGCCCACTCTTATTTCAGTCAACGGTGTGGAACTCGAAGTCTTTGAGGCAGGCCGACAAAATGCAGGAAAACCTATTGTACTCTGTCACGGCTGGCCAGAGCATGCCTTTTCTTGGCGACATCAGGTGCCCGCCCTCGCAGCAGCGGGCTATCATGTCATCGTCCCTAACCAGCGGGGCTATGGCAACTCATCGCGTCCGAGCGAAGTAACCGACTATGACATTGAACACTTGTCGGGTGATCTGATCGGACTTCTCGATCACTACGGATACGAGGATGCCACCTTTGTCGGTCATGATTGGGGTGCAATGGTCGTTTGGGGACTGACCTTATTGCACCCAAACCGTGTAAATAATTTGATAAACCTAAGCGTGCCTTACCAGGAGCGTTGGGAAAAACCCTGGATCGAGATGATGGAAGCCATATTTGGCGGCGACTTCTATTTTGTCCACTTCAATCGACAGCCGGGCGTCGCAGACGCCGTATTCGAAGAAAATACATTCCAGTTCCTTCGCAACATGTACCGTAAGAACCAGCCCCCCGTAGAGCCTCAGCCAGGTATGATGATGATCAATCTCGCCAAAGAGGAAACACCACTCGGTGAGCCAGTAATGAGCGACAGTGAACTGGCCGTTTTCGTCTCCTCCTTCGAAGCATCAGGGTTCACGGGTAGTGTAAATTGGTACAGGAACCTTGATCGAAACTGGCACTTATTGGCGGGCGTGAACCCAATCATCCAACAGCCCGCACTCATGATCTATGGGGATCGGGATGCGGTCTCAAGGAATGAAAAACTAACAGAGTTCGTGCCCAATGTAGAGGTGGTCAATCTGGACTGCGGTCATTGGATCCAGCAAGAAAAGCCGCAAGAAACAAATCAAACGATTTTAACGTGGTTGGAACAGCAGAATGCCGCCTAGTCCCAAGAGCATTTCAAGGTTGAGCATGCCCTCCGGCTTGACCGGCGGGTGGAATGAGACGCTGAAGGCAACGAACGGTTCACCGTCCGGAAAAACATAAAAAAATGGTGATGTAATTTTTTTCAACAACCAAGACGAGTTTAGCGATTGGTTAGAAGAACATGCTGAAGCTAGTGAACTTTGGGTGGGATATTTCAGGAAAAGTACAGGGCGTGCAAGCCTTACGTGGTCTGCATCAGTAGATGTTGCCCTTTGTTTTGGGTGGATTGACGGTATACGAAAAACCATTGATGAACAAAGCTATAAGATTCGCTTTACTCCGCGCAAAATTACCAGTGTATGGAGTGCTGTGAATGTAAGGAAAGTAGAAGCATTAATACAGCTAGGAAAGATGAAACCAAAAGGAATGCACGTCTTTAACAACAGAGCTGATGCACAAGGCTATTCCTCAGAGCAAAGAAATGTGCAACTTACCAGAGAGTATGAAGAGCGAATCAAGGCAAATCAACCAGCCTGGTTATTCCTTTCAAACTTAGCGCCATCCTATAAACGAGATTCAATCTGGTGGATAATGAGCGCCAAGAAAGAAGAAACACGTTTAAAAAGGCTTGGTATATTGATTGCTTCATCAGAAGCAGGGCTAAAGATACCAACTTTGCGGTAAAATGTAATGTAATCAACAGATTAAGGACGGCATAAAGCGCCTGTTCTGGTAACATGTATTCGGGAACAACTTTTACCAAGCGACCAGCCGCGATACTGATGCTGCACGGGCATTGCGCTCACGTCTTTTACAGCAGAGGTGTCTAGGATCAGGACCCATTAATCTTGTGCATTCTGCGTGTCGGATTTTGTTCCGGAACAGGCTGGAGGGGGCAGGATTTCAAAACTTAAAGTTTGAATACGCACGAACCGCTCCGGAGTATCGTTGATCACGCCCTATTGAGGCGGATATTGGCGACCACCTTGCTGTCGTCGGGGAAAATGCCAACTCATTCAATTCTTGCTTCTTGGCTTAACCGTCGTGCAGCTTGAAATCAGGGCAGGAAGAACACTTCAACTTTCCCGGTTCGCCCGCGCAGTTGTACGGGGGCATGGGGTTGGAGTTCAGCAACAAGCCCTTCTGCATTCGCCTCAACTTCATCCTTCGCCGCCTCAACGAGATCGCGGCTGACCAGACATCGGCAACCGATTTCTCGCGTGGCGGCCTCTAGGCGGCTGGCAACATTGACGGTGTCGCCGAGGACGGCGAATTCAAGACGTTGCTCCGAACCGATATTGCCTATGACAACCGGGCCGTAATGGACGCCGATAGCGAGTTTGAGGTCATTGGCTAGTGTGTTGCTAGGTGCGGATTTCCAGGCTTCGAAGGCGTTTGCCATGTCCCGCATCGCGGCTAGTGCGTTGGAAGCATCTTTAAGAGTCGGTTCCGGTGTGCCAAAGGTAGCCATCAACCCGTCACCCATGAACTTATCCAATGTCCCCTCGTGACTGAAAATGACATCAGCCAGTATGCCGTGCACATCACGCAAAAGTTCGATGGTCTGGCCGGGATTGTGCCTTTCAGACCATGTGGTGAATCCTACGAGATCGGCAAACAGAACAGCGCAATTATGTTCGCTCGGCGTTGAAAACGGATTGGACCGCTCGGCCAACATCTCAGCGGTTTTCTCTGGAAAGTATCGGGCGAGATTGGATCGTTCAGTGGCCAGGTTGGCCTGCCGCACTGCGACAGCACGTGACCGCCTTACGGCAAGCGCCAGAAGACCTGAGACCACCAGTATGACAACCACCTCTTGAACACGAACGCCCACGTCGATGAAATGAGGATTACCAAAGAGCTGAGTTAATGCTTCTACGCTTGGTTCATAGGGCTGACGCCAGATCGTTTCGGGCATCGCGATCAACAACAGCACACCTGCCGACCAGCATATGGCGGCGGATATCCCACCCCACAGCACCAGTTTCGGTTGGTATACATAGGCAAGACCGGCCAGGAGAATGAAGAAGAAGATAAAGGAGCCAAACCGTAGGCCGAATTGTGGTGGCAGCTCCACAGGCAGCAATGGGTTCGGGTACAGTGTCGCAATGGCGACGACGACACAGTCTGCCGTTACAAAAGCATATTGAAACCACGGCCTGTCCCAGCTCGACAGCTGAATACGCCATGCGCACCATCCAATTGCTGACAGAATGGCGATCAGGCTTACGGTAAACAGTGGTGCGGGCCAAGGAGTCACAATAGCGATGAGCGGCACAATCGCGGCCATAGCAATGAGACGTCCGCGAAAGGCACTCTTTTGTGCAGCCAATTCTTCTGATCGCAGCGAATAGTTAAATTCGGCCATGGGTTGTCCCGTCAATTCCGTTCGGCATCTGTCCGTGTCGGGTGCCTAGCACGTTTGTCCTATTCATTCTGCCTCTTGGGGCTGATCGCTACATTGCGGTCAATCGCCAAATTTACGGTTGTCATGAACACACCCAAGGATGGAATGTCGGTAGACCGGATTTAGGCAAGCGCTCAGGATTTGGAGCAATTGTGCTTTCAAAATAGTCTTGATTGTGACACGATAAGAATGTCTCCAAAGTCCGCATTGCCGAATATAACGACAGGTCGATTTTCCATTTTTGGTTATTCTGGTAAATGTCGGCTTTGAGCCGATTTTGTTGAAAAAGTCCGCCTATGATGCCCAGCATCGCTGTTTATAGCATGTGCTTTCAACAAGCGGTCGTATCTGGAATTCGGTTCCAAATATCAGCCGTCATTGAAATCAGTTCCTAAGAATTTGCCCCAAAATCTCGGGAACGGACTTATTCAACAGTATCAGCCCATAGCGGACTCATCATATTCAACTGGGTATCCCAATCGCGACACAATGCAGAATGAAATCCGCACTGTAGATATGCACTACATACGTTCCTGATGCCGAGAATAGAAGTCCGAAGAGCCGTGCACAATTGGAGGGCTCGTCCAAGTTGCTTCATACCTACGGTAATCTACGACAACAATTCTTCTTGAAACGGCATGTCTGACAACAAGTCGGGTCCTGCTTCGGTAATCAGTATTTGCTGTTCCAATTTGACGCCTTCGGATTCACCTGGCACGCCAGCGTAACTTTCAACGCAGATAACCATGCCGTGTTCCAAGATACCGTCATGCCCTTTCGCGCGTATTTTGTCGGAGTGTATCAGCAGCGGAAATTCGTTGCAGAGCCCGCTTCCATGTGCAATTGCAGGCTGTTCGAGCGCCTTGTATTTTTCCGGCATCCGTTGCGCGAGATCAGCGAGTTCGAAGAAACTGCGTCCGGGTACAAATAGCTCGCAATTGCGTCGCACCTGTTCGTAGGCAAGGGCAAAAAGACGTCGTTGCTCGCCATGTGGTTTCTTATCACCAACTGTCCAACTCCGCGAAATATCGGCGCCATAGCCGTGCGGGCCAATCAGATCCGAATCCAGACAGACAATGTCGCCTTCCTCTACCAAACGTTCGCTTGCCTCCTGATACCAGGGGTTGGTGCGCGGGCCGGAAGACAACAACCGGGTTTCGATCCATTCGCCGCCCAGTTCGATGTTTGTCTGATGCAGGATTGACCAAATCGCGTTCTCTGTCATGCCTGGTTTCGTTGCTGCAATCATGCGCCGGATGCCCTCCTGACAGACGCCGATCGATTGGCGAACCGCGTCAATTTCCTCCGGCGTTTTGATTAGTCGGGCCATATGCGCGACCTCAAACCCGTCGACAATGTCGATCCTGTTATCGATCAGAAGATGTGTGCCCACTGGGTCCATCTTGTCGATTGCGAGGCGCCTGTTGCCGCCGCCATGCAAGTTAACAAGATCCACAATTTCGGCGCACCACGACCGGGCGAACTCCATCAGGCGCGGACCGGCGGCAAAGTGATACCAGGCTTGTGCTATTCGCACCTCGTCAACAGCCGGGCGATCTTCCGCCAGGAATTCGCAGCCGCTGAATTCGAACAGGATCACGGGCCCTTCAGTTGCCACGAAGACGTATCGGCAGGGATTGTGCAGGGAATAGACTTGCATATTACTGGTGCCGGTGGCGTAGCGGATGTTGATCGGGTCATAGAACAGCCCGGCGCCGCAATCATATTCCAGAAGCTTGGCCTTCAGGCGATCAAGCCGTCCCAGGTCCAGCCGGCGATGCCAGTCGTTGTCCTTTACCAAAACGTCAATCGTCGGGGCGGCCGCGGTTTTCGGGTGCTGGCTCAATCTGCAAGTCCGTCGCTGTGCCTGGTGGCTTCGGCGTCAATATGGCCCTGCATCACGCGCCCATAAATTTTCATGGTGCTTGCGACGCTACCGATGAAACCGGGTTCACGCGCATATCCGAAGATTACGGTGTGGCGAGTTCCCTTGTCGATTTTGCCGACACGGTGCAACGCGTATCGACCCTTGAAAATCTGCAAATCGCCGACCTGCAGGTCTAGAACTTTAACCAGCTCACGCTGTCCGTCCAGCACCCCCTGGACGGCGCCGAAGTTCTCGGCCCCGGGCCGACGAATATCCGGGCAATATTCAAAAAGCCCACCCCGATCGGCACGACGTGTCATCAAGCTGACAGTGAATTCATTGGCGTCGAAATGCCATCCGAGTGTATTGCCCTCATCCATCGAGTTGACGATCAGTCCGCGCATCGGATCGGCAAAAAGGTGAAGCCTCTCGGTTTTCAGACAGGCCGCGACGAAGTTGATCATGTGAGGATTGGTGTAGATCTGCTGGATCAGTGCATCGGCCGGGATTAGGTCGCGCGTGACGCTGCCGCTGGTGGTCAAGTGCCCACGTCTGCGCGGGTGCTTAATAGGAAAACGGTCATCCTGACCGCTGCCATAGGGCGTGTATTCTGTGCTGCTGTGCAGGGCAAAATGCGATAGGTCAGTAGTCTCCCTCGACAATGCATCAACCGCACCGGGCTTAATGAACCCGGCCAAACGGGCACACCCTTCTTGTGCCAAACCGGTCCGCGCGTGAATTATCGCGGTTTGCAGTGAAGGATGGTCGGCACGGTGGATCGGATAGCGATCCAAATCGACAAATGAAAGACCGCCTCGCGGCTCAGCGATTGCCGCGGCTTGATGCTGGGTATCAACGAACATTTCGTGCCTTCCCTTTTGAGGTGGCTTGCAGGTTTGACCGTTTTGTTCTGCAAATCACGTGTCCTACAGCCTAGTTGCTGGCGTGCAGTATCGCTTGACAAAAGGATTAATCAATTTCAATATTTTCATGAAATAAGAGAAAAGAATTCAACTATGAACCGGCATCTCTCGCTTCGACACCTCGACATGTTAATCGCGATATCGACGCGCGATACGCTGGCAGAAGCAGCGCGATCGCTTCTCATCACACCGTCGGCACTGACCCACCGCATTCGGGAAGCGGAGCGGCGGCTTGGCGTGTTGCTTTTCGAAAAACAGGGTCGTTTGCTGCGCCCGACGTCGGCTGGACGCATTCTGACTGATGCTGCCGAACGTGTTACCGAAGATCTCCAGCAATCCGAGCGCGTTGCTATATCATCGTCGGAAGGGATACGGCATGTCGTCCGATTGTCGGTTGCTGTTTACAACGCTTTTCACTGGTTGCCCGATTTTCTTCCCCAGTTCCGAACTGAAAACCCTGCGATTGATATGGAAATCGAAACACAGGGCGCACAGCGGCCGCTGGACTCGCTTGCACGGGGGCAGATCGACCTCGTTATTTCACCCGACTTGGTTTTACCCGGACAGGTCGACTCACTTGATCTTTTTGACGATGAACTGGTGGCGGTTGTCCCACCCGACCATGAGCTTTCGACCAGATCATATGTGAGTGGACCGGATTTCCTGCATGATCCCTATCTCACATACTCCTTGGTGCGGGAGCCGGGATACGAGGCGGATCGCATCTGGACACCAGAAAATGTCATTCCACCGCGCGAAGAAAACATTGGTTCGGTCGATGCAATCTGCGAACTCGTAAAAGCGGGCTTCGGGATATCCATCCTTAGCCATTGGGCGATCCACCCACAGTTCAGGTCTGGCGAACTTACCGCAGTGCGGGCAACCCGCAATGGGCTGGATATCAAGTGGCGGGCTATCATCAAGTCGAATGCTTCTGAAGACGCTCCGGAACGGATCATGGCACGCGCATTGGCAAACTGGTTTCGCGTCAACCAACCGACAGGCCTTTCAACTTAAAGCGCGGTGCGCATAACAACGGGGAACCGATGACTGACAACCACCGATTTCCGCACGCAGCTTTGAAGGTGGACTGCATGAAAAGGTTCAACTTTGGATTCAATCTCTCTGTCCGCTGCGAAATCGCAGGCGGAAACGAATGGCACATTTGCGACGGTGGTGCTTAGCCGCTCTTTTTCCGGTCTATCACTGCTACGGGACGTCCACGCTTTAGTAGCACACGGCCCCAGTCCACATCAGATTTGCCATAAGTATTGTCGAATAGTAAATCGTCAAGATTGTTTATATTGCGGCATTAGAAGCAAAACAGAAAAGTCCGCTGAGCCGACCTTAGCAGCAAGTCGATTTTATACTATATCCAATAGTGGCAAATGGCATATTTGAGCACAGTTCGTCTCATGTCGCGGGCTGAATTGCTGGGTGCTGACGGATGCGTTTGTATTCTTACACAGGGTTGGCGGTTATACAGTTTATCTATACGAGTCTTTTGCATATTACTGTACCATCATCTCTGTCTCCAACTTCCTTGAAGTCATAGCTGGCATATAATTTCTTTGCCGCAAGATTCTTTGGGTGATAATATACATCCACAAACTTGCAGCGCTCCCCGTGTGCCTTGATTTCCTCCAGCAACAGACCCATTGCAATTCTTCCGATTCCAGTGTTCTGGCGTTTTCGATCAATCATGAATCGCCATATCGTGCACTCGTCCTCATCGAAATCACCAATTTCGCCAAATTGGTATTCCAAAAATCCCACAACTTTGTCGTCCGCACAAATGGCTCTTAGGTGAGTTGATTTAGAGAAACCGGACTCAGCTATGGAAAACAAATTTGATGGAAGGTATTCTTTTTGTGTCTTATCAAGTTCCAGTTCTATCACGTCATGAAAGTTGCTCCTAACAACTTCCATTAGAGTTACATTCAATTTTGCATCTCCTTCGGTTGATTAATAACATGCCGTATGTGCAGCTAAACTATACGTTTTAAATGTGAATTATGACGGCTCTTGGCAGTACAGTATCGGAGTGTAGGTTGTCGCGGCCCCTACAATAATCCAAATCGAAATCGGTAGATTGTCCCCCTTTGCCGACCTTAGTGATAAGGCGATTTTCCACTATACCTAATAGTGAAAAGGAGTTGCATCCTCATCGTTGATCTCCGTTTAACTCCCACAACTGCAAGTGGACCGGGGTTTTCCGTTTCCCCAGCAAAGTGAAAAATCTTTTGCAACCGGGTGCCTAGAACTGGTGCATTTTTGCGATGAAAACAACGATTGGTAAATTGAGGAATTGGGCATCAAATATTACACTTCAGAAGAACGTCAACTCGGATGTCTCAACAATAGAGGGAGTGAACATTGGGTTTGCTTTCGGCCAATTAAAGGCTC
Source organism: Hyphomicrobiales bacterium (assembly GCA_021775495.1). Classification (GTDB taxonomy): domain Bacteria; phylum Pseudomonadota; class Alphaproteobacteria; order Rhizobiales; family Rhizobiaceae; genus JAJFHT01. The sequence goes on from JAJFHT010000355.1 coordinate 18,446, forward strand.
CGCCCGGAATCTGGCACTGTTGGTCCGGGTTGGTATGTTCCGCTCCTTATCCGCGGGCCCTCTACGCCACTATCCCGGAAACCTCGCCGGCAAACCACGAGATTGCGGGATTGTGCTTGCCGCGCTCATGCCAGAGCAAGTAGTAGGGAAACTTGGCGCCCGTCCTGAAGCGCACAGAGTGCAAGTCGGTGAATTTCGATAGCTGCGCGCCCAGCCGTGCTGGCACTGCGGCAACTGCGTCACTGTCGGCGACCAGGAAGGGCATAGCTGTAAAGAACGGCGCAGAGAAAACGGTAGACGGATTCTCGTGCCCAACACGCATGACGAAGTCGGCACGAAGGCGTTCCAGGGTCGGATAGTTGAACTCGATCTGCCGAAAGGGCACGATGTCTGACGGTTCGAGCACTCCCTTCCGATCCGCCGCTTCGAGCAGCGGGTGTCCGTCGCGCACGAGCAGGACATAGGTATCGTCAAACAATTTTTTGACGATGTAGTCGCCTTTCACATCCAGACCAGCGTAAAAGGCAAAGTCGACCTCGCCATCTGCGATCATCGAAAAGCTGGTCGGAACGAGTGGTGTGACATCGATCTGAATGCGGGGTGCGATCGTTGCAAACCGGGCCATTAGCGGCCCAATGATGCAGGCGGTCGCGTAGTCGGTGCAGGCTACCCGAAATTGATGATCGGACTTTTCGGGATCGAAATCCTGCGGCTGAAAGACCGCTTCCACCGAATGGATCGCGTCCAGCACTGGCTGTTGAAGTGCGAGTGCGTGGTCGGTCAATTGATAACCCGTTTGGGTCCGGATCAGCAGCGGGTCGCCGGTCAGATCACGAATGCGCGCCAGAATTCGGCTTGCCGTGGGCTGTCCTATCTCCAGAAGTTCGGCGGTGCGTGTCACGCTGCCGGTTTGCAGAAGCAATCGCAAAAACCGCAATACCCGAAAATCCATCGCGGCCAGTTGTGTATTCATTTTTTGCATGATGGATATGCTTAACCCGACATTTCAATAATGTCGAGCGAGATGCATCTTCCCCTCATCGATACAACCGAAGATGAGGAAAGATCATGAAACCAACACTTCTGCTCGCCGCTGCTGGAATGATTGCCGCGAGCGCCATCAATGCACACGCTGATGTCCATGTCGATGTACATGACGCGGACGGCGATGGTGTCGTCACGTTTCAGGAAGTCGTTGACTATCACGGCCCGGGCATCTCCCGCAGCCAGGCGTTCATGGATCGTCATCGGGCGATTTTCGATGGGGCCGACACCAATGGAGACGGAGTCGTCGATCGCAGTGAGAGCCAGGGCGACGGCAGCGGCAACAAAGCCAAATCCAAAAAGAAGTCGTGAGTCTTTTCGCCCGGCGTGATCGCCGGGCGAAAACCGATCCATTCCGAAAGGCCCAATCATGTTCAAAGCCACAGGTCTCGCCGCCGCACTGTTGTTTGCACCGCTCGCATCCGAAGAACCGGCCATCGCAGCGGGGTTGCAACCGAGTTGGACCGATGAAGTCGCCGCGATCAACGACGTCACCGGCAGGAGCTTCGTATACACTGTCTCGGGGTATCGCATTCGCATGGACTTTGTCGCCGATGACCGCATCCGCTGGACGCGTCTTGAAGCGCCGGATGGGACTGCGGGCATGTCGGGCGAGGAAGAGATCGTTCATACCGACCTGCGCCCGGGCATATTCCTGATCGCTTTCACCGAAGCCGATGGCAACGTCGTCGATGCCTTCGACCTTCAGCGAAAGCGGGTGTTCATCAACTACATAACCAACGACGGAAAACGCTTTCAGAGCGAAGCCAGCTTTGAAGACATCACACCGTGAAATTACCGGAGGTCAGAAATGACAATCACGCGCAGAACATTTGCCACTTTATCGGCGGGCCTTCCTCTCGCCACAGTCATCCCTGCGACAGGGCACGCGAGCACATCACCGATGTATGAAGTTCGCGATGTAACATTTCCGAGCGGCGGTGAGACGCTCGTCGGGAAACTCTTCATGCCTTCGGGCAATGGCCCCCACACAGCGGTCGCCGTGATCGGGCCCGTTGCCTATGTGAAAGAGCAATCGCCTTTGCAATATGCTTCGCGTTTGGCGCGACAGGGCGTTGCGGCTCTCATCTTCGATCCACGTTTTCATGGGGCCAGTTCGGGCGAACCCCGCCGTTTCGAATCCGGCGAGGCCAAGATCGGGGATTTGAGCGCGGCACTCGACTTCCTCGCGAAACAGGACGGCGTCGCCAAGGACAAGCTGGGTATTCTTGGCATCTGCCAGGGCGTGAACTGGGCCATTGAAGCGGCGGTCCGCGACAACCGCGTGTCGACGCTCGGGATCGTTGCGGGGCACTATCTGACGCCCGCAACCGCGACGCTCTACCTCGGCGATGAGAATGCTGTCGCCGCGCGGATGAAACGGTCTGCGGACGCGAAAGCTGCCTTCGATAAGACCGGTGAGGTGCGCTACATCCCGATCACCGGGTCCGACGAGGCATTGCTCACTGCCACTGCGATCGACGCCTGGTATTCGCCCTGGGACAATCGAGCGCCATGGTTCGCGCATCGCGGAGGGTGGGAAAACCGCATCGCCGCCATGAGTGAGGCGCTCATCTGGGGTTGGCGAATTGACGAGACGATCGCCGGTCTGAGAACGCCGGTACTGATGGTGCATGGCGACAAGGCGGCATCTGGAACCGATATCCCGCGTCACCTTTTCAAGAGCATCCCGGCACCCGACAAAACCATGCATTGGGTCAATGGAGCCAACCAGCTTCAATTCTACGAAGACCCGTTGGTCATCGACGCAGCGGTGGAGCCGCTCGTTGCGCATTTCATCGCATCGCGCTGACCGGATGTTTTGAACTAGCGGGGGATCCAGGTTGAAGGGATTCAGAACTTACCTTGGGTCCGGACCCTAGCAACCAAGGGAATAATCGTTGGAATGAGCTCGAAGTGCCTTTGTGTGCAAGTGCAAACTTCCTGACATTAGTCTTCTCAGCCTGCTGCAGACAGGTCCTGCGCCAGCATCAAAGCGTTTTCGTCGGGATCATAGAAGGTTGCTGTGCTGACCATGCCTTCGATGGTTTCCGTCTCCCCGTCAAATTTCACGCCTGCCGCTTCAAGGTTCTTGCGCGCCGTATCAATATCCGAGACACCAAAGACAGGAACCGTGTTGCCTGGTGCAGGCTCGGCCTGTTCACCAAGGCCGAGAGTTACTCCATCTGTCTTGGTCTGCATCTCGCTCCACCCTGCGTCATCGATGTGATGCAGAAGAGTGAAGCCCAGCTTCTCGTCGTACCACCGCGCACTTGCGTGACGGTCCCGGACGGACATGGCGATGGTGATCGTATTATCCAATGCGACGATGGGCATGACGCTTTCCTTTGTTCTAAAATTATATTAACTATACTTTATGGACATAAAAATCCTTGTCAAGTTAACGTCTCGCGCTTGGTCTTTGAGTATTTTGGCGCTCATGCACGCTGGGATAACGGGCAGACAGGCACCTCTCCTGGCAGCGACAAAGGCCAGTCGGACCGCCTTTGCCCAAAGCTTGGCGCATTTGATTGATCTTGAGTTGTTGGAACGAAATCCCGGTCACGGACATCCGCTGCGACCTGAATATCGGTTGACTCCACGAGGAGTCGAAATCGCAAAGATTGCCGGTCAGATTGTTGACGGTGCCCCAGGCGATGCCGAACCTGTGCTGTTACGACGCGCGTGGACAGTTCCGATTCTTGCGGTGACCAAGGCACCCCGATACTTCGGAGAGATTAGGTCTGATTTGTCTTCAATTACCGATCGCGCACTATCAAAGTCTCTGAGCCAGTTGGAGGAACGAAAGTGGCTTCGGCGCAAAATTGACTCTTCAAAACGACCACTGCGACCTACCTATCAGGCCGTCAACATAGGCCTGGAAGTAAACAAAGCCATCAGCATGAGTGGCTTACAGCAAGCTGAAGGTGATATCCGCTTAGCCCGCATTGCTGCAGTCAATATGAGTTGAGCCAAGTGGCGGCTTTGAATTCAAAATACCCCTTTCGGTCTGTTGCGCCGATGATAAGTTTTCACCCTTATCCGAGTTCCCAGGCCCGTCTCTGCCACTCAGTCAAACCGGGCAATATCCGTCGCCTCGATCTCGGGCAGAAACGAGATGAAACCATCAGTTTGGTGTTCGGCCGTGGCCTTGCCTTTTTCTGCTGTCGCGATTGCCTCGTTGCCGACCGTGCCGTGCGGATTGAGATCTGCGGCGATCCAGCCATAGGATGTCGGTCTGGTCGGCCTCAGCTGGGCGTCGGGTGCCAGCTCCTCTGCATTCAATCCTCCATTTCGCGCCGCCTGCGTTTGTAGTTGGTGTCTGGTGGATTGAGAACCAGAGATCACTGGCAAGAGTGTACCTGCCTTCAGTCGACGTCAGTATTTGTCCCGTTACGCCATAGGGACGGCGATACCCCATATTGTCTCTTGAATGCGCGACTGAAAGCGGCTTCTGATCCGTAGCCAACCAATGCGGCAGCCTCTAGAACGCTTGTCTTGCGGTTGATCAAATCGTTCGCGGCAAGGCGCAGGCGGGTTTCAACCAAATACTCACCCGGCGGACAACCGAGATGAGTGTTGAAACGCTCCGCGAGAACGGATCTTGAAACACCGCACGTGCGCGCAAGTGCTTCAACGGTCCACTTCTCTTTGGGATTGCGGTGGATCAGCGCTAGCGCTTTGCTTACAGCGCGATCTTTCAAGGCGTCGCTGAAGCCGTTCGCGTGAGCGGGAGAAGACTCGACGTAGTCTCTGACTGCTTCAACGAACAATAACTCGGAGATACGTGCGAGCGTCGCATCTGAGCCTGGGCGCCCTTCGGCGACTTCCTTCGCGGCCAGTTCCAACGTCATGCGGATGACGGGTCCAGACCCATTCGTATTGCCATTGTATCGAAAGACAGAGGGAAGGGCGTTCAGCAGCGGATCGTGCCTCAGCCCGCGACCGCCCAGAAACCCGCAGACGATCCGCGTGCGTTGGCCACCGCCGCCATGGCGAATGGCCATCAGTTCACCGTCTTCAGGAACTTCCGCAACCTCGAGCGCAGACACTGCCTGTGCCGGTTCGCTTCCCTGAAGGTGATGGCGGTCATTACGCGGGATGACGACCGCCTGGCCGGGAAGGAACATGTGCGCGTTACCTTCAGGGTCAATGACCGTCAGGCATCCTTCAAGGACATAGTGGTAGAGAACCATTTGGTCCGCAGGCCCAAGGAAGGCACTGCAGTCGGAAGCTTTGAGTTCCGACGACAGGCACCACGGTTCCGAGAATTCGCCGTGGAGAAACACTCCGCCCGTCAATCGCGCTGCGCGCAGAATTTCCGATAATGCATCCATCTTGCCCTCGGAGTCGTGCGATCCGGTGGATCGGTCAAGTAAACCAGCGCCGCAATCATTCGCGATTTCGCGCCGACGGTCTAGCTCAAGTTATGGCCACAGCGATGTCGCGTCGGCCGCAACATTGAAAGGAAAGCACATGAAACTCGGAGATATTGCACCAAACTTTCGCGCAGAAAGCACCGCCGGTCCGATCGACTTTTACAACTGGGTTGCAGACGACTGGTGTCTGCTCTTCAGTCACCCAAAGGATTTTACGCCCGTCTGCACCACCGAACTTGGCGCGATGGCCAGGCGGATGGATGACTTTCGAAAGCGCGGTGTCAAGGTGATAGGGCTCGGTACTGACAGCGTTGACGATCACACCCGCTGGTCGGACGACATTGAAGAGACCCAAGGTGCACGCCCGAATTACCCCATCATAGCGGATACGGATCTCAAGGTCGCCAAGCTTTATGACATGCTCCCTGCGAACACCGTCCTTGGCATGCAGACGCGATCCGCTCAGGACCTTTTTACCGTTCGAAACACCCACCTGATTTCGCCGGACAAGCGTATCCAGATGTCCATGACATACCCGATGACCGCGGGCCGGAACGTCGAAGAGATGCTTCGCGTGATCGACTCCATTCAGCTTACGGCGGCACACAAGGTCGGAACGCCGGCCGGGTGGAAGCCCGGCGAGCCGGTGATCATTCTGCCGTCGGTCTCGGACGAAGACGCGCGAAAACTGTTCCCGGACGGGTGGCAGACCGTAAAACCCTACATGCGTGTCGTCGAACAGCCGCTCTGATCGAACATCCCAATTTCCCTCAATTATGGAGACTTTCAATGATTTCTTGCATTCTGAATTCTGGCATTCGCCGGTTCGTTTTTACAGCGGTTATGGCTGCACAGTTCTTGCCGACCGCCGCCGGCGCGAACAGCACAACAGTCGAACGTGCGGCTGTCCGCACCCATCCGTCGCAAGGCGAGGTGGTCGGCGTCGATGGCGCCAATGCCCGACTTGTGCGCAGCTCTGAAGGTATCTTTGTTGACGTGGTGACGTCTGGCTTGATCCCGGAAAATGTCTACACGGCTTGGATCGTGGCCATCAACGCGCCCGAGCGGTGCGAGAACGCGCCCTGTACCAGCGACGACGTGATGAAGCTCACAGACATCGTCCAGTCGGATCTGGGCTTCGGCGATGGCAAGGTGGCTGGGCCCAACGGCCGCGCACGCTTTACGGCTTTCCAACCGATTGGCGAGATGAACCGATCCTGGTTCGGCCGTGGCCTTCAAGATCTGGACGCCGAGGTGCATGTCGTCTTGCGTGATCACGGCCCGCTACAGCCCGGCATAGAGGCGGACATGCTGTCGACGTTCCGCGCCGGGTGCTCTGATGCCAGCGTTCCCAAAACGCTTCCGATGACGGTGCGCAGTGATGGCCCTTCCGGGTCGTACGCTTGTGCGAATGTGCAAGCTGCGATCTTTGCGCCTTAAGGTCATGCTGCAGCCGCCCGGACACCAGTGGTCCGGGCGGCTGCAGCTACTATGCTCTGCCAATGAATGACAGCGGCCAGCCCGATGCCGCAGCACACTGGCGCGAAAAATACATCTGCAACCGACCGGCTCTGCCAGCCGTTCAGTGTACTGAGCTTTGGGATCCTTGGCAGCGCGGGGAGTCCATGAGGTCGAATGGTCGCGCGTTACTTCGCCACTCAATCGAACCTTGTGATATCGGTCGCCTCGATCTCGCGCAGAAACGAGATGAACCCATCGGCCTGGTGTTCGGCCGTGGCCTTGCCTTTTTTTGCTGTCGCGATGGCGGCGTTGCCGACTGTGCCGTGCGGATTGAGATCGGAGGCGATCCAGCCGCAGGTGGTCGATCCGGAAAGCGAGACACTCGCAAGTGCCGCCGATATCGATCGCCAGCATCAAACCGTGTTGTTCTGGAGTGCCTTGGCCGCCTTCGTCCCAAAGGCAAAAGCGTCGCAGGTATCCGCTGCAGTGAGCATGTCGGATCTCGGTAATTTCCATCGCCGGGTCCCACATCAGCGACCCATAGCCAAACACCCAAAGATCGAGGTTCTAGCGGCCTTCGATCGACTGCGGGCCAGATTTTTCCGCGCAATTCAGGATGGTGGCGGAATGGGTCCGCATCAATCAGGGCAACTCCTTCGACAAAGCCATGCAACGAGTATTTCACAGGCAAATCAACTTCCGCAGCGCTCTCTTCGCAATGGCTCGGAGCTGCCATTTGCATATCGTGCCGGGGACAGCCGGTCGTGCGCAATGCGGGTATCTGGAGGCAATGGAGACCACAACGGTGCTGCCTTCCATACCTGCGCGCACCCGATCAAACGATTCAATCCAATCATGAGAGGGGTTAGCGCAATTGCCGAATGCGCTCCTGAAAAACGCTTTTGAGGCAGGATACATTGCTGCCACAGGACCGGCGTTTGCCTAGCCACGCCCGTTGGCTTTGAGTCAGCCTGCGGCCCGCAGCGCCTCGAAGTGCACGGCGGCGCTGGGAGTAAAGTTTGGCCATCTGACTGTCGAGGCGCGCGATCTCCGGGTTTGAGCAGATGGCTTTTTCATCCCTGGAGCGGGCTTTCCGGCAATCGAAGCTCGGCTTTGCCGGTTCGGCGGCCTTTGGCGGTTCGGTCTTTGCTTCCGGTTTGGAAGTTGCGGGTTCCGCTGGTGTGGAAGGCGTATTTTGCGGTTTCGGAGTAGGTAGCGGCGGTGACGTGTCCGCCGGGTTCTCAAGAGGGGTCTGGGTTGTTGCCGGTGGCGCTGCCGAACGTTCGGCGGCCGGAGCAGGCTCTGTCCGGTTGGCGACAAGAGTTTCGCCCAAACCACCCGTGAACGACGGTGTTTGCGCGCCCCCGGTCAGCGCTTCCACTGCCTGCGATACCTGATTCTGCAAATAAGTATTGAGTTCGCCCGCGGTGACGGTTTGGTCACCATTGCCGGCGCGATCGGCTGCGCCCCGGAGCCCTTCCAGAAGGTAGCGATTGAAAACGCTGACGGGCTCACCCTGCCGGAACAGTACCGGCTGGTCGC
>JAJFHT010000356.1 GCA_021775495.1 Hyphomicrobiales bacterium
GCAAAACCGGCACCTAGCGAACCGCCCCCCTCCCCAACCGCCCGCGCGGCTGGCAAACCTGCCGCTATGGTGCCAGACGAAAACACGGTGGCCCTAGCGCGGGAGATGGCCGCAAAAGCGGAAAACCTGGACGCGCTGCGCGACGCGCTGGCAGCGTTTGACGGTTGCAGCCTGAAATTCACCGCTAAGAACCTGGTCTTTTCCGACGGCGATCCGAATGCACGACTGATGTTCGTCGGCGAAGCGCCGGGACGCGACGAGGACATTGAAGGCCTGCCCTTCGTCGGTCGATCGGGCCGGCTACTCAACCGGATGATCACCGCAATTGGACTCACCCGCGAGGAGACCCATATTGCCAACGTCATTCCATGGCGCCCGCCCGGCAACCGAACCCCGACGCCGCTGGAAACGGAGATCTGCAGGCCGTTTATTTCGCGGCAGATCGAACTGGTCAATCCGGCCGTTCTGGTGACGCTCGGCGGACCGTCGGCCAAGACCCTGCTCAACACAACGGAAGGCATTCTGCGCATGCGTGGCAAATGGCGTGTGCACACAACGCCGTCCGGCACTGAAATCGCCACCATGCCGACGCTGCATCCCGCCTATCTGTTGCGCAATCCGGCGCATAAGCGGCTTGCCTGGCACGATTTTCTCGAGATCAAGGCGAAATTGCGCGAAACCACGGTATGACCGGTTTGGTGGTCTTCTCCTAAGGCGTATTTGCCAGCCTTCGTGTCGCTATCTTCTCCTTCGCCGGATGGTGTATGGATTAGAATCAGAACTTCAATATGGATTTGCACGATGGTCGCTCAACTGCTTCCAATTACGTCCTTGCTGTTGAGCAGCTTTTTCATGCTGATGGGCAGCGGCCTGGCTGGCATTCTGCTGCCGTTGCGCGCCGATATGGAAGGCTGGTCGACTACAACGATCGGCTGGATCGGCACCGGGTACGCCATCGCCTTCACCGCCGGCTGCCTGATCACACCACGGCTTGTTCGCCGGGTCGGGCATGTACGGGTTTTTGCGGTGTTTGCGACACTTCAGGCAACCGCCATGCTGCTGCACGCGCTGGTGGTCGATCCCTCTGCCTGGGTGCTGATCCGCGGCATCACCGGATTTTCGATCGCCGGCGGCTATATGGTGATCGAAAGCTGGCTCAACGAGCGGGTGTCCAACAACAATCGCGGCCTGGTGTTTTCTATCTACATGATCGTCTGCATGCTTGGTCTCATGGCCGGCCAGTTCATCATGCCGCTGGGCGATATTTCTGCCAATACGCTGTTCATGATCGCGGCAATCCTATTCGGCCTGGCGGTGGTTCCGACCGCACTTTCGTCGGCTGCCTCACCACAACCGCTGACACAGGTCTCGCTCGATATCCGAGGACTGTTTCTGCGCTCGCCGGTGGCGTTGGTCGGGTCTTTCCTGGCCGGCTTCATATCCGGAAACTGGCACTATTTCGCACCTGTTTTCGGCGAGATGATCGGGCTCTCCAGCTTCAACATCGCAGCCATGATGGCCTGTGCAATGATCGGTGGCGCTGTTTTCCAGTTTCCGCTCGGCAGGGCCTCCGACAAGTTTGACCGGCGCTACGTCATGGTATTTGCCGGGATCGTGGGACTGATCCTGTCGGCGGTGATCGTCTGGTTCAACCCGACCACTCCATGGATAATTTTCGCCATCATGTTCCTGCTCGGATCAGTGTTGTTTCCGGTCTACTCCCTGGTTGTTGCGCATGCCAATGACTACGCCGAAGCCGACGAATTCGTTAAGGTATCGGGCAGTCTGCTGATCATCTATGGATTCGGTACAATGGTCGGACCGCAGGTTGGCGGGCGGACGATGGAAATTGTTGGCGCACCCGGCCTGTTCGCCTCGATGGCCGCCGGTTTCGCTCTTTATGCCGGATACGCCATGTGGCGTTCATTCCGCCGCCCGGCGCTGGATCCGGACGAGCGCAGTGATTTCCAGGTTATTGCACTTACCCGGCAACAGACACCGCAGACATTCGAGCTCGATCCTCGTGTGGATGAAACGCCCAGCGAAGACAACTACATCTGACGGCGGCTGAAACGGTCAGCCACGCCATCGCATATCCGGCAGTATGTAGTCCGGCGCTACGCCAAATCTTGCGAATATTTGCTGCAGTTCCTGCGCTTCAGCACCCGCATGAATTCCGGATTGAACAAAGGCCGTGGCAGCTCCAATTGCCGCTCCTCCTGCGATATCGTGTTCCGGACTGTCGCCAATACAGCAGACCCGATCTGGATTGGGATTACCGATACGTTCCAAAGCCACCCGATAGATTTCGGGATAAGGCTTTCCGATCCACGTCACAGGGCCGCCGAGCTTTTGATACAGATCGGCGATCGCGCCGGCGCCGAACCGGTTTCCCGCCGCCGTCAGCATCAGTTTGTCGGGATTGGTACACAGGCAGGGGGTTCCTTTTGCAGCTGCCTCAAGGATGAGGGCTTCGTAGTACTCCAGTTCAAACTCGTCTCCCCTGCTCCCCGATATGATCACAACATCGGCGTCCTTTCCGTCGGCGACCAGTTGAAGACCTAGCCCGTCGATTGCAGAGGCGCCATCATTGCGGGAAATCAACAAGCAACGGGCACCGGAAGGAATTGCCTCAGCCAAGCTGCCGGTTGAAAGCATGGTCCAGGCAACTTCGCCGGAAGTCAGAAAGCTGTCGAAATCGGATCGGCCGAAACCAAGTGCCTGCAGCCGTTCAATATTGGGCTCCGAGCGTTTGCCGGAATTGGACAGCAACACGATCCGTTTGCCGGCGGTCTTCAACTTTCGCAGCGCGTCTACGGCTCCCGGATAGGCAGCATGCCCGTCGTGCAATACGCCGAATTGGTCGATGAAGAACGCGTCGTAGCGCCCTGCGAGCGTTGCAAGGTTCGTGCTCAATTTACCACTGGCATCTGTCATGACGAAGGGCTGGGCGAGGCCAGCAACGCCTTGCGGGCAAGAAGCGCGGTTCCCATGGCCGCCTCCTCGGACAATACGGCTTCAAACGGAATTGCCAGCCTGTCGTGGCGCATGACTGTCCAGGCGTCGTTGCCCGCCCCACCCCCGACGGTCCGCATGGTCTTGGGTTTGGGTGCACCGAGTTCGGCCAGTTTTCGGTAACCTAGGATTTCGACCGCCGTGATCCCCTCGAGGATCGCCTTGAAAAAGGTCGCCCTGTCCTGCGGACGCGGCGTCATTCTTGGCTGAAACGCGGCGTCATTGTGCGGAAACCGTTCGCCGGCCTTTACCAGCGGATAGTAATCCAATCCGGTGCTGGTCAGGGGATCGAGCCCTTTGGAGAATTCGGCGATTTCGGTGCTGGTGAAATGCGCCGCAATCACGTTTCCCCCGGTATTCGATGCCCCGCCGGCCAGCCATCGATCGCCAATACGATGGCTGTAGATGCCGGATTCGGGAGAAAAAATCGGCTTGTCGCACAGCAGCTTGATGGTCAGCGTCGTTCCCAACGCGGTCACCGCATCACCTGGATCATTGGCGCCGGTCGCCAGAAACGATGCGCACCCGTCGGTCGTGCCGGCAACAACGGCTGTTTCCGAACGCAATCCGAGCCGACCTGCCAATGCGCCACTAGCGGAGCTGGCGACGGATCCTGGTTCGCCAACCACCGGAAGCTTCGAGCGGTCAATTCCGGTCGCGTCCAACCAGTCTGGCCAGCATCGGGCAACCGGATCATAGCCGGTCTTCAAAGCATTGTTCTCATCGGACAGATCGAACCGGCCGGACAGTTGGCCAGAAACCCAGTCGGCCTGGTGCACCAGTCTTTCACAGCCGTCGGAGCTCTGCAGAAACAGTGATCGCGCCAGGCCGGAACTGGCTCCATGTGCCGCGCTGGTGTCGGGTCCGTTATCGGAGATGGCGGAAACAATGGCCGGATCGGTGACCGGATCATTGTACATCATCGGTTCGGCGACCACTTCCCCGGCATCCGTCACCGCCAGAATGGTACTCGATGTGCCGTCGACCGATATCGCCACCACATCCTGGGGATCATGTTTCGTGAAAGCCGACCCGAATGCCGAACCAAGCGTCTTCAGCCAGACATCGGGGCTGCGGTGGTCGGATCCGTGATCCACCCCCTTTGCACTTCCCTCCCCAACTATGTGGCAATCGGCATCGATAACGACCACCCGAACTCCGGAAGTCCCAACATCGATTCCGGCGAACAGAGCGTTTCCTGTCACGATGTCGCCGCCGTATTCGTCGCATTAAGCATCTGGCGGTATTTTTCCGCGTCCCAGTTTATCAGTTCGTCCTCCTGTGCCGGCGTCAGATAGGACAGTGTCGCTTCAGCCGGAATACGGGCTGTCACATCGGCCAGACATCGTGCCATCGCGATGGCTCCCGGACTCGCGGTCTGATGCATCACGGCACCCGCACCTGGAAACAGAATGGAAACCGGATCGGCGGCTCCGTTTGCCCGTACGCGACGGCAAACGGCTTCGACATCTTCACCAGGTTCGGCACAGACCGAACCGCGGCCAAGAAAAATCACATGATCAGGATAAAGACTGCCTCCAGCGGCAAAACCGCAATTGACCGGATCAAATGCGGTGCCGTGCAGTTCCGATTCCGATGCAATCCGATAGGCGGTGCCGGCAATGGCGCTGTCCAGGGCCTCAACATCGGGCTGCGACATCGATCGTGCTGGCCGACGCAGCCTTGAGCAGGTTTCCTCGAGAAGTTTCTCGGCTTGTTCCACCGTACCCGCTGCGACGACCAGGCCATGATTGCCGAGCACAAGAACTTCAGTGGCAGGCGTTATTCCTTCGGCGATGGCCTTTGAAAGCTGCACACCGGGTTTTTGATAAGGAAAGAATGCCCAATCGATCCCGGAAAGCAGAGGTTTGAGGACTGTTTCCGCATCCTGTCGCACGGCGAGCGCGATGGTTTCGATGCAATGCACGTGAACAACGACCCTGTGGGGAATTAGTGCATGCAGGGTCGTCTCGATCGACGGCCTCAGGGCAGACGGATTTTTCGCTTCAACCACAAAACTGAGGCAGTTCTCGACGTCCGGATGATCCCTGTCAAACGCTTCGAGCAAAGGGACCAGTTCCACCGGAACCATGATATCCTGTGCCTCCGCATGCATCAGCCAAGTTCCGGAGGCCTTGACCCACAGGATACCGTCCTGCTTGATCGACGTGTTGCCGCCCGCCGCCTGGACGAGCGCCGGATCCGCTCCGATGCGGGCGGATAGCTGTTTAAGTTTCGTCAGTTCCGCGCTGTCATTGATCATGGTCACTTCGCTTCCTCATGCATCCGGGAAAACCAATTCTCCAGGCGCGCCCGGTCTTCATCGGACAAACGCAGCCCGAGCTTGGTTCGCCGCTCAAGAACATCCTCAACCGTCTGCGCCCATTCGTTGCGGATGAGATAGTTCACCTCGTGTTCGTAGAGGCCGGAACCGAAGCAATGACCGAGGTCGTCAACCGAAGCGACACCATCGAGCAATTCCAGACTGAGGCTGCCGTAGCGCCGGGCATAGCCGTGAAGCAGCTTGGCCGGAAATCCGGGTTTGCTGCTCTGCAATCCGTCCAGAAAGGCGTTGAAATCACCGCCGTCGATATCACCGCCGGGCAGCGCCGCCGTCGCTGTCCAAGCGGCGGGCAATTCCGGAAAATAGGGCTTCAACCGGTCTACGACATGTTCGGACAATTTGCGAAAGGTCGTGATCTTGCCACCGAACACCGATAGCAATGGCGCCTGTCCATCAACTGCATCCAGTTCGAGCGTATAATCTCTGGTCACCGCACTTGGATTGCTGGCTTTGTCGTCGAAGAGAGGTCGAACACCGGAAAATGCATGAACGATATCATCCGGTTGCAGTTCTTTCGTAAAGTATCGATTCACTGCAGCGAGCAGATATTCGATTTCCCCGTCATCGATTTCGACCGCTTCAGGGCTGCCTGAATACGGAATGTCCGTGGTCCCGACCAGCGCGAACTCATCCTCATAGGGAACAATGAAGATCACTCGTTTGTCGGTGTTCTGGACAAGATAGGCGTGCTCTCCGGGCCAGAATTTGCGAACCACGATATGGCTGCCCTTGACCAGCCGGACAGTGTGGGCGGAATTCAGACCCGCAACCTGCCCGATGACATCATTGACCCAGGGGCCAGCCGCGTTGACCAGCGCTCTGGCACGGACTTGTGTGATTTCACCGCTGGGGCCATGCCGCATCTCGACAACCCAGAAACCATCCTGGCGGCGTGCCGAAATGCAAACGGTCCTGGTCTTGATGGTCGCTCCGCGATTTTGAGCGTCTCTGGCGTTCAACACAACCAGCCTCGAATCATCAACCCAGCAATCTGAGTATTCAAAGGCCTTCACAAATCCATCCTTGATCGGTTTGCCTTCGGTATCCCTGTGCAGATCAAGCACGCGGGTTCCGGCAAGCCGTTTTCTTCCTCCCAGATGGTCATAAAGAAAGAGGCCAAGCCGGACGAG
>JAJFHT010000357.1 GCA_021775495.1 Hyphomicrobiales bacterium
GCCGGATGGGTGCGGTGGTCAGCCTGATCGAAGCGCCGGTGATCGAGGATCCGGTGGATTTTCCCGGTAATATACGCGATGCCATCGCCCGTTCCGATCATACGGTCTTTCTTGCACGCCTTGGCGACCAGGTCCGGTTTCAGGCCATTCCGGGCAAAGGCAGCAAGACCATGTGTTATGCCCTCGATACGGACTATCTGGCCGCTCCTTTTGCAGAGCTGAACCACAAAGTGATGGTTTCGCTGAAACAGGCGCTGGAGGCGTCTTTTGATGCGGCCGATTCCTGGCGAATCACCTGTCCGCTCGGCACCGATGTCTCCGGCCGCTTTCCGCCAGCTCCAGAGGATGCTTCGGAAGGTGAAGTGACAATGCATCGTTTTCCGATGTTGACCTATCGTCCGATCGCTGCCGCCAGCATGAGCGGCCGGGTTGCGCTGTCGAAATGGCTGATCGGAACCGGTTCGCGGCTCTACCAGCCCTATGATGTCTGGTTCGATGGTACGGTCTTCGCTCATGTCGAAAACGGTCGAATACGGGATTTTGAAGGCGACGCGAAATCGGTAGCCCGAATCCGGCAGCACTACGAATTTGTCGCCGATCGTTATGGCATCGACCCGGCTGTGATTGACTCGTTTCACACTGGAATGAACCCGCAGACATTCTATTCCGGACCGGCCGAAGCAGACTTTCAGCGCTGGGGCGGGGTTGCCTTCGGCGCGCCGCACTATCTGCATTTCCACACCTGCGGCGACTATTCCCCCGGTGAGATTTGCTGGTCCGTTTTCGATCCGACAATCCTTGTCGACGGCGAGGCCTTTTGGGACAGCGGTGCGTTTCGTTTTGTCGAACGCCCGGAGATACGGGCGTTGTTTGCCGATCATCCGGATGTCGCAAGCGCCTTCGCCAACCCACGCCGCGATATCGGGGTTTAGGGAGCCTCCTCCTGAGCCGTCATCGAAGCTAACAGGAGTATTTCCGGATGAATCAGCGCCAGGTTGAAGCGTTTCAGGCGGTCATGAAACATGGCTCGATCACGCGAGCCGCTGAAATCATGCACATTTCCCAACCGGCGGTCAGCCGGCTGATCGCCGGGCTGGAATCCGATATCGGATTCCGGCTGTTCGTGAGATCAGGTGGAAAAACCCAGCCGACGGCAGAAGCCGAGAGCCTGATCGAGGAGGTCGACTTCTTCTTCAGTGGGCTGGAAAAGGTCTATTCCGCCGCCAGAGAGATTAAAACGCTTCAGCGTGGCCACCTGCGGCTGGCCGGTATGCCGACCGTATCGTTTCGGCTGCTGCCGCAAATCGTCAGCGCTTTTAGCCACAGCAATCCATCCGTCAAAATCACCATGGACGTCCATACCTCACCCAGTATCGTCAAACTGCTGACTGCCCGGCAGTTCGACCTTGGTCTCGCCCAGATGCCGGAAGCCCGGCCGGACATAGAAGTGCTGGCGACCTACCGCATGGAATGCGTTTGCGCGATGCCGCCGGACCACAGGCTTGCGAGCCACGACCGGGTCACCGCTAAGGAGTTGTGCGACGAACCGATGATTGCCTTGTCGCACCACACACTGGCAGCGCAGCATGTGGCACAAAATTTCCTGGCTGCCGACGTGCGGCCGGGCATCAAAATAGAAAGCCAGCCATCCTATGCCGCATGTGCCCTGGTGGCGGAGGGGGCCGGCATCGCCATTGTTGATCCGCTGACTGCACGGTTTTTCGGCCAGGACCGCGTCATCGCGGTGCCCTTCGCGCCAGCTGTGCCGTTTGATGTGAGGCTGATGCGCCCGGCCGGCGCGCCGGTATCAAACGCCAGCGCGAAATTCGCCGCCGCGACCACCGGTTTTCTTGACAGAGTCCCGGAGATGAGACGCCTGTGATATAATATTGGGTTATGACTTCCGTCGAAAACTCTATTTGGGTCATGGGGTGCGTGGAGTGTTAGTATCCCTCCGTCATTTGGACCGCCCTTGCCGGTCTCACCTTTGCCACAGGAGAACGATCGTGAAAATCAGTTTCAGACTGCTCCCCCTTGCCTTCGGGCTTTTTGCATTGGGTCTCGCCGGCGCTCATGCTGCCGATATGACCTTGCGGCTTCACACCCTGGTCAAGTCGCCACATCCCTACAACGACATGGCGGCATTCATGAAGTCGGAGCTGGAGGCCAAATCTGACGGCAAGATCGCTGTTCGCATTTTCGACGCGGGGCAGCTCGGCAAGGATCCCGCGGTTATATCCGAGATGAATCTCGGCACCATCGATCTGATGATCAGTTCGACAAACAACGCTGCGAAGCAGGTGCCTGAGTACCAGATTTTCTCGATGCCTTACCTGTTCGCGGATTTCGACGACCTGATGGCAAAGGTCGGACCCGGCAGCAATGCCGAAGCGTTCTTCAAAAAGGCCTACAAGGATCGCGGCCTGAACATCGAACTTCTGGCGCTTGGCGGTTCAGGCACGCGTAACCTCTCCAACTCAGTCGGACCGGTGAACAAGCTCCCTGACATCAAGGGGTTCAAGATGCGCACGCCTCCGTCACCGATGATTTCGAAAACCTGGGAGGCGCTTGGCACCTTGCCCGTGACGATCGCCTGGGGCGAACTTTATGCCGGTGTGCAGACCGGTGTCGCTCAGGCATTGGAAAGTTCCATTCCAGGTTATGCCGGCTCAAAACTCTATGAAGTCGCTCCTTACCTAGCGCTCACGGGTCATACGATTCAGGTCAACCATGTCTCGATCAGCGGCCGTGCATGGGGAAAACTCACCGACGACCAGAAGAAGCTGATGACCGATACTGCCGCTGCGGCGTCGCGCCTCGGCATCGACAAGGCGCGGGAATACGAAACCAAACTGGTTGAAAAACTGAGCACGCAAAACGGTGTCACGGTGACGCGGCCTGACACTGCTGAATTCAAGGCCACCCTTGCGCCGCTGCAGGCATCGTTGGCCGAGGAGCTCAATCTGGTCGAGCCGATGAAGGCTGTCACCGGGAACTGATCGAACCCAACAGAAGAACCGCCTGGCGGGCAGCCAGGCGGTCTTATGCAATCCACGGGGCGTCATGCTGCGCAGCTTGAATGGACATGTTGAACGCCTGCTGCTTGCCGGGCTTGCGCTTGGTTTTGCCGGACTCATTGCGACCGTCAGCGCCCAGGTAATTGCCCGCAACGTGCTGGAAATTCCGCTGATCTGGACACTCGACGTGGCGCAACTGCTGTTTGCCTGGTGCATCTTCATCGGTGCGGCGGTGGCGCTCCGGCGTGGCGGCCATTACGCGCTGGACCTGCTTCCGGCGGATCAGGTCGCGTTGCGCAAAGCGGTCGGTTATTTGTCGTTCACAGCCTCGGTAATCGTTGTCTTTGTATTGGTCCGCTACGGCGCGGTTCTGGCTGAAATGGGATGGCGTCAGGAATCCGCCGCGATTGGTATATCGGGAACCTGGTTTTTTGCTCCAATTCCGCTGGGCGGCGTTTTCATGGCGCTGTTCCTGGCCGAACACGCGATTGACCTGGTTCGCGGAAAGGGGCGGGAATGAATCCGCTCGTCCTCCTCCTGGTTGGTTTTTTCGTGCTGATTGCGCTGCGGGTGAATATCGGTTTTGCGCTTATTCTGTCATCAGTTGTCGTGATGCTGGTGGAGGACCTGCCGCTGGCATCGGTCGCCAATCAGATGTATTCGAACATCGACAGTTTTCCGCTGCTGGCCGTGCCTTTTTTCATGTTTCTCGGCCGCATTCTCAATGCCGGTTCGATCACCAATCGGCTGCTGAAAGTGGCCGACTCGGCCGTCGGTCATGTCCGCGGTGGCCTCGGTCACGTCAATGTTTTTGTCTCTATGGTGTTCGCCAGCCTGTCCGGTTCGGCGGCGGCAGACACGGCCAGCGTCGGCTCGATCCTGATCCCGGCGATGAAGAAAGCCGGGTACGAGCCTGCTTTTGCGGTTGCACTGACAGCAGCCTCATCGACGCTCGGGGTCATCATACCGCCTTCGATCATCCTGATTATCTATGGTGCTTTCGGCAATGTTTCGATCGGGGCGCTGTTTCTTGGCGGCGTCGTGCCGGGAGTGACCATCGGTCTTTTCATGATGGCCTACACCTATTTCGTTGCGTATCGCCAAGGCTTCCATCCCACCGCATTTTCCGGATTTCGGTCCTTGGCTCGCGCAATCCTGAGCGGTGCGCCGGCACTGCTGATCCCGGTGCTGGTGCTGGGTGGTGTCATTGCCGGGATATTCACACCGACGGAGGCCGCCATCAGCGCCGTTATCTGGGCACTGATATTGACGCTTGCTGTCTACCGGGATGTTCCGTTGCGGGAGATGCCGCATCATCTTGCCGAAGCCGCCGTTGATTTTTCCGTGCCGTTGTTCACCGTGGCCGGAGCGGGCATTTTCGGATGGCTGATTGCCTATCTCGGAGCAGCGGAAATCGTCGTGAACTTCATCACCGGGCAAACCGCCAATCCGTTTGGTATCATGTTGCTGCTGATCGGTTTCCTACTGCTGATCGGAACGGTTCTCAATCCGATTTCGGCTGTTCTGATCTTCCTGCCGATCATTCAGTCATTGGGTGAAGTATCTGGCGTCCACCCCGTGCATCTGGGGGTTTTGACCACAATCGTCCTGTCGGTCGGTCTGATCACGCCGCCCTATGGCATCTGTCTTTTGATTGCGGCGCAGATCGGCAATGTTTCGGTCGGAAAAGCCATGCTTGCAGTGTTGCCGATCGTCGGCCTTACCGTGTTGGTGGCAATAGGCTCATTGTGGCTGCCTGAACTGGTGCTGGCCTTGCCGAAAACCGTTGCCCCGAACCTGTTTTAAGAAAGAGAAGGAGAAATCCATGTCCCATGTTAAGCCGAAAGGCTCATTTGTTGCTCTTGTGACGCCGATGAACAATGATGGATCGGTTGATTTTGAAGGTTTTCGGACGCTTCTTGACTGGCATGAGGAAAACGGCACTGAAGCCGTGCTGATCATGGGTTCGACCGGCGAAGTTTCCATGCTGAGCCCGGACGAACGCCGGGCGATCATATCCGCGACCGCGAAGATGAAATCAGGCAAGATGCTGTTTTATTACGGTTGCAGCGGCAACAATACCGAGGCTGCAGTCGACTATGTGCGTTACGCCAAGGCCGAAGGCGCAGACGGGGCGATCATCGCCGCGCCAGCCTATATCTGTGCCGACAACGCCTCCATCGTAGATTATGCCATGGAGGTGTTCGACAGCGCTGATCTTGCCATGGGATTTTACAACAACCCGCCGCGCGTCAAGACTGACCTGCATTGGGACGACATCCTCAAGCTGGCCAAACATCCCAACATGGTGGTTTCGAAGGAATCGACCACAAGGGTCGGCCAGGTGGCGCAGGTCTGTGCGGCCAAACCGGATATGTCGATCATGTGTTGCTGCTCACCCAATCTGGGGCTTGTGATCCCGACCATGGCGCTGGGCGGCCACGGGACCGCCAACATGACCGGCAACATCATTCCGCGGGAAATGGCGATCATCTCCAAGCCGTGGGAAAACGGCGAAGACGCGTTTGCCTGCCGCGAAGCCTGGTTGACCTATCTGCCAATCCTGCATTTTGCCTATTCGGCCATCAACCCGGTTGCGGTGAAGACCCTGATGCGGGCCGTCGGGCTGCCGTCCGGCCCGTTGCGCAAACCCTTGCGCCCGATGGATGAGGCAGGCCTGCAGAAGGGCCTCGAAGCGGTTCATCGTCTGGGAATAGACAAGACCTACGGCTTCAAGCAGCCGGCATCGTCGATCGCGGCGGAATAGGGAAGGGCCAACCAGATGGATCTCGGTATCAGCGGACGCAATGCCATTTTGACAGGCGCCAGCAAGGGCATGGGCAGGGCCTGCGCTTTTGCGCTGGCCCGCGAAGGCGTCGACATCACCATTGCGGCGCGGACCGAAGCGACGTTGCAGGCAACGGCCGAGGAAATCCGGCGAGAAACCGGCACCAATGTCGTCGCTGTTGTGGCGGATGTGACCAGGCCGGAAGGGCGCGAAGCCGTCCTGGCAGCCTGTCCCGAGCCCGACATCCTGCTCAACAATGCCGGCGGCTGTCCACCGGGCGATTTCCGCGACTGGGGCCGCGATGACTGGATCGCGGCGATCGACCTGATGATGCTGCCGCCGATCGAGATGATGAAGGCAACGGTTGACGGCATGATGGCGCGCGGCTTTGGCCGCATCGTCAACATCGCCTCGCGAAGCGTCAAGATTGCGCAATTGGAAATGGGCCTTTCGAACGGCGCGCGTTCCGGCCTTGTCGGCTTCACTGCAGGCCTCGCCCGCCAGACCGTCGCCAATAATGTGACGATCAACAATCTGTTGCCGGGCATCTTCGACAGTGACGCGCAGAAGGAGCACATTGCCGCGATGCTCGACGATCTTGGAAAGAGTTTTGAGGAAGTCTGGCAACAGCGCGCCGCCGGCAACCCGGCAAAACGCTACGGCCGCCCGGATGAACTTGGCGCTTATTTCGCCTTCCTGTGCTCATCCCATGCGGGCTTCATTACGGGGCAGAATCTGTTGATCGACGGCGGCAGTTATCCGGGGACGTATTAACAGCACCGCATTTGCCCGTGAGCGGGATCATGTCCATATCCAATGGGATGCGCCAACAGTCAGCTGATCCCGATCACAGGACATTTTTTTGGACGAAACCATCACATGGAAGGATTGTAATCCGCGTAGGGCGACTTCAAGTGTTGGCCTAGAAAATCCATGACTTGCCTTATCCGTTTGTTGTGACGCACGTCAGAGTGGCAAACGATCCAGAGATCCAGAGTTGGCAGCTCGATGTTGTCCAGCACCGGTTCAACCTCCGTCCAATGCTCTGCAAGTCCTTTATGCGTCAGGCCGATACCGATCCCTGCGCGTATCGCCTGAATATGTGCAAGGATGTTGTCACACCGGAATGCAAAATCTGATGTCTTGAGGCTGAGATCCAGCATCTTTGCTGCCTCAATCATCGATGTATCGCGGTCGAACCCGATCAGCCGGTGATTCAATAGTTCAGTCGCCGTGCATGGACGACCATTGGCCGAAAGATAGTTGCGATGCGCATAAAATCCCAAAGGAAGAGCTGCGACCTTTTTCGCGACTAGGTCATTCTGTGTCGGCCGAAACATACGGATGGCCACATCGGCGTCACGTTGCAGCAAATCCGATGCCGTATTGCTGATACTCACTTCGACTTCGATGTCGGGATGCGCTGACATGAATTCGGTCAGCAGACCCGGTAATATCAATACGCCCAATATGTCGTTCGCGGATATCCTGACGGTTCCGCTGATCTCCTCTTCAAGCCCCATGGCAATGCGAGAAAAGTCGATCGCGGATGACTTCATCTCTCTGGCGGCAACAACAAGATCAGCGCCTTTTGTCGTCAATCGCATGCCTTCACGGCCACGAAGGAACAATTGCACATGCAGTTGGTCTTCCAACAAATCAATGTGCCGTCCGACCGTCGGCTGGGTAAGCCCCAATTGACGCGAGGCCGCTGACAGGCTGCCCGTTTCGGCAACCGCATCGAATGTACAGATCAAGTCCCAGGATATCGCCATGCTGATGAGTATAGAATTATCTATGGCAGCTATCAAATTATCGAGGATTTATATGCGAAAAAAAATATACCATGTTGGTGCGAGAGCAGAACAGAAACACTCTGCACTCAGGAGATAAAAAAGCATGTTTTTAGGTCATTTCGCCCTCGGGGTCGCCACGAAAAAGGTGGCGCCGGCCATGCCCATTTGGATTTTGTTCCTTGCACCACAGTTCATGGACCTGCTTTTCCTGCCGCTGGTCGCTGTTGGCATCGAGGGTTTTGAGCAGGGCGCCTATGGACATGATAAACTCAATATCCTCTACAGCCATTCACTGGTTGGTGCGGCGCTGATAGCGTGCGTCGCTTATTGGATCGGGAACACGTACTGGCGCGATAGTCGAGGGGGCATTGTCCTTGCCTCACTCAGTTTTTCGCACTGGATCATCGATCTGCTGGTGCATCATCAGGATATGCCGATCCTGCCGGGTAACCTGGGCGGCCTCCCCATGCTCGGGTTTGGGCTGTGGAATTTCGAATACGGCGTATTTGTTACCGAAGTCGTCATGGCGATCGTCGCGGCAGTTTTTTACATCCAGTGGGCGCGGAAAGAGAACAAAGGGTCGCGATGGTTCATCGGGCCCGCTCTGGTTGTCTCGTTCTTTGTGTTACTCATTGTGGCCGACATTCCAAGGCTGCCGGCGTTGTAATACTTCGCTTTGCCGGTCTTTGAGATACGAACGGCAACGACTCCGGAGATCGGTGGGCGGGCGATTGGTTTGCCGATCCTACCTGCCCATAGCGGCAGCTATCCATGGACGTTTCAATCGTCTCGCAATCGCAATGGGCACCCGCGGAAACCACCCATTGCGGGTGCCTGTTTCTCGTCAAACACCCATTGTGAAGTCAGACCTCAATGGATGTGCGGGTCAATGTTGTGCTTTTTCGCGATAGGAACGCGGCGAGCATTCATGTTGCCGCTTGAAATCCCGGCTGAAATGAAACGGGTCGGCGTAACCACAGCGCAAGGCAACGCTCGCAACGGTATCGCCGGTTGCGGTCAGCAGATGGCGCGCCAGGAGCATCCTTTCCAGCCGCAACCATGTCATCGGTGTCGTCCCGGTGTTCTCCTTGAAGCGGCGGAACAGTTGCGACGGGCTAAGCCCTGCAATGTCTGACAACTTGGCAATATCCCAGTTCCCGGCAATATCACGACGCAGCCGACGCATGACCTTTGACACCGGATTCGAAACATCATCTGCAAATGTACCGCGCCGTCTGGAGAATATGTCGGACAATATTTGAGCGATCCGTGCATTCGTGACCGCGTCGGCAAAGGGCGGTTGCTCGTCAAGACTGTCCACGATGTCCTCGAAACAGGTTCTCAGGTGTCCCATGTTCTCAACAAGCGGATAATCCAGGAAACCGGTCTGCTCGTGCAATCGATCCAGCCGATAACCTGACATCGAGGCCCAGACATAAGACCATCGCTGTCCGTGAGCCGCGCCATGTGCGTATTTACGTGATGTATCCAGCCAGGCGAAGCAGCCTGGGCCGGTGTCGAAATTCCTCTCTCCAACCCGAATACTGCCCCGTCCTGAAAGCGTAAGAATGAATGTATGCTCATGATATCGACGGCTGACGAACCCGTACTGTCCTGACACGTCGGTGCGGCCACCGGCGGCCACGATATATGGCCAGGGCGAAGTGTGCGGATCGGCGCTGCGAAAGAATACCTGCGTTTTGCCCGGGATCGTCATTTTGCGATTATCATCCAGTATTATGCCGCTGTCATGCATTTTCTCAGTCAGTTCATGCGGCTATTATCAATGGAGAGCTCCAGTTCGCTGGCCGCAGAGTTGACAATCACGCACGGGGGACTTTCCGATGCCCAATGAGAACCCGAACATCCGCCGTATCGTGAACGATCCCGCGCTGAGCGCGGCCCAGAAAGCGCGGGCGTTGTCTCTGGAGGCCGAGAATTCCCTGGAGTACCCGACACTCGACGAACAAACCCGGGCGGCTCTGGAAGCGCGCGTGATCTGCGACATGTATGAGGGACATGCCCCTTACAAACCGCGCTATGTGCTGCCGGATTACAGTGTAGTCCTGAAAAACGGCAG
Source organism: Hyphomicrobiales bacterium (assembly GCA_021775495.1). GTDB lineage: Bacteria > Pseudomonadota > Alphaproteobacteria > Rhizobiales > Rhizobiaceae > JAJFHT01. Next base: position 9,682 of record JAJFHT010000357.1, read on the forward strand.
TGAGTGGCTGGAATTGCCGGTTCCTCAAACACTGGACGAAGCGATTCACACGCTGATGATCGCGTATCACCATGTGCCGTCTGTCACATCGATGCCCGTCTTTATCGGTCATCTCGACGATCTGCTACTGCCGTTCTGCAGTGGCGTATCCGACGAAAAGCTTTATCAGCAGATCAAGCTCTTCTGGCGGTATCTGGACCGGGTGCTGCCCGATGCGTTCATGCATGCCAATATCGGACCAACGGACAACCGTGTGGCGCGTACCATCCTGCGCGTTGATGCCGAACTGAAGCAGATCGCACCGAACCTGACGTTGCTTTATGATCCGCAGATCAGCGGTGACGAAATTCTGCGGCTTGCAACGAAAAACATCACGATGTGCTCCAAACCGCACATCGCCAATCACCCTGTCCATCAGCAGACCTTTGATGATCGTGGTTATGGAATTGTCAGCTGTTACAACGCCCTGCCGGTTTGTGGCGGGTCCTCGACGCTGACCCGGATCAACCTGGCCAAAGTGGCTGAACGATCTGAAAATTCTGAAGATTTCCTGACAAACAAACTGCCATACTATGTCGATCTCAACTTCCGCCTGACCCAGGCAAGGATCGACTATCTCTACAATCAGTCCGGCTTCTTCGACAGTTTCATGATCAACGAAGGCTGGTTGGACGAGAACCGGTTCACCGCCATGTTCGGCATATTCGCCTTGGCGGAAGCAGTGAACGCGCTTCAGGACAAATCCGGCGCCAAGGGGCGCTATGGCCTTAGCGCCGACGCCAATGCGATGGGCTATCGAATTTCCCAATCGCTGGAAGGTCTTGTCGCGGCGCGTCCGATGAAATATGTCTGGCGCGGGCGCGCCATGCTGCATTCACAGGCGGGATTGTCCACAGACACCGGGTATACCCCCGGTGTGCGTATCCCCTATGGCACCGAGCCGGATCCGGTGGCTCACATTCAGGCCCTGGCCCCGCATCATCGCTACTATGCATCGGGCATAAGCGAAATCCTGACGCTGGACGAAACAGTCAAAGCAAACCCCGAAGCGGTCATGGATTTGTGCAAAGGCGCCTTTTCGATGGGCTTGCGTGAATTTACCGCCAATGTCGGGGGCAATGATCTGGTGCGGGTGACCGGATACATGGTCCGGCTTTCGGATGTCGAAAAGTTCAACGCCGAACATGCGTCGCGCACCAATACCACGGCACTGGGGGCCGAGGCGGCGGACCGCACCCAGATTCTGCAACGCAAACCCCGGGTGGTCGCGAATGAGCTCTTTGCAGGCGCAGATCAGTAAGATCCTGACGTGGTCCTGCGTCGATGGACCCGGCAACCGGGCGGTTCTTTTCCTGCAGGGTTGCAATTTCGATTGTGCTGCCTGCCACAATCCGCACACGATCGGGTCTTGCAACCATTGCGGCGATTGCATCGAAGCCTGCCCAACGCAGGCTCTGTCGTTGAAGGCCGGCAGGCTCCGCTTTGACCCGGATCGTTGCACACAATGCGACGCATGCCTTGAAGCCTGTCCGGTGAAGGCCAACCCGATGGTACCGTGCTACAGCGTTGAGGACATTCTGTTGCTGCTGCGCAAGCATCGCGCATTCCTGTCGGGCATCACCGTTTCGGGCGGAGAGGCCACAATGCAACTGCCCTTCATTCGGGCGTTGTTCGCGGCGATCGGGTGCGATCGGGAACTATGCCATCTGACCCGTTTCATCGACACCAATGGCTATCTGGGACCCGCGGGCTGGAAATCGGTGCTGAACGGCACGGATGGCGTCATGCTGGATATCAAGGCGTTCGATCTCGAACGACATCGCCGGCTAACCGGGCGCAGCAACGAGCGCAGCCTGGCAAGCGCGCGGTTGTTGCACGAGGCCGGCAAGCTTTACGAACTGCGATACCTCATGATCCCGGGTCAGACCGATGGTGAGGAGGAGATCGCAAGCCTGAGGGAATTTGCACTGTCTCTCGATGGGAATGTGCGTATTCGGCTGAATGCGTTCCGTACGCATGGAGTTCGCGGCAAGGCCTCCGACTGGCCCGCCGCGTCTCGCGACAAAGTCGAGGCAGCGGCCTCTCAGCTTGAGAGCGCGGGTATTGGCCCGGTTGCCCTGCCGTCGCTATGGTAGTTTGTCGTATTGCTGGTATTCACCGCAGGTTGCAGGGATTTCAGACGACCTAGGTTCAGGACAGGTAAAGCAACAAAGTGACCTATTCCGACACTGTGAAATTCGATCCGCTGTCGCGATCTTTCTCGGAAGATCCCTACAGCGTCTACAAATCCATGCGCGAGGCCGACGATCCGATTTATTATGAGGATCACGACATGTGGTTGTTGTCCCGTTACCAGGATGTGGCAGCGGTTGCGACCAACCCTAATATGGTGCGTTCCCTCGAAGGCATCGAGTCGAAAGAAGACGCCGCCGAACGGCAAAGACGCGCCAACTGGCACGACATGCCCTATCACGAGCGCGTCGTGCAGTTCAGCCTGCTCGACAGTGACGGCGATATCCACCGGCGGTTGCGCCGGCAGGTTTTCGGAGAATTCACGACCGCGGCTGTGGCAGCACATGAACCCATTGTTCAACGCATCGTCGATGACCTGCTCGATGATCTCGAAGGCCGCAGCGATGTTGAATTCATCGAGGATTTTGCCGCCCATGTTCCCGGCCTTGTGATTGGTCACATTCTGGGTGCGCCGGCCGAACATGCCAGGCAAATGCGGCTGTGGTCCGAGCAGGTGGTTCGGTTCTTTGATGTCGACCGTACCGACGAGAAAAAGCAGATCGCCGAAACCGCGACGCGCGAGTTCTACGATTTCCTGGTCGATCTGAAGGCGGAACGGCAGAAACTCCCGCAAAACGATCTGATCTCGAAGATGATAACGGATGAGGCGGCGGGACATTACTCGCAGGATGAATTCATCTCGACCTGCATGCTGATCCTGATGGCCGGGCACGGCTCGACCATCGATGTTCTGGGCAGCGGCATGCACACTCTGCTGAAACACCCGGATGTACTGAAGACCCTTCGCGACCGGCCCGAGGCATTGCCAACAGCGATCCAGGAGATGTTCCGCTACGAGCCGCCGCTGCCGTTTTTTCACCGACACGCCATGGAGCAGACCGAGATACGGGGTAGGGACTTCCCTAAGGGGACGACTTTTGGACTGCTCTATGGTGCCGCCAATCGCGATCCAGCTCAATTCGATGATCCCGATACATTCCGAATCGATCGTAGTCCGAACCGGCATGTGGCCTTCGGGATGGGCGCGCATCTTTGCCTCGGCAACAATGTCGCGCGGCTCAACATGAAAGTGATCTTCGAAACGTTGCTGCGGCGGTATTCCGATATCTCGCTGGCACAGGACAAGGTCGTCTACAAACGCGGGCTGTCGGTTCGTGGTCCAGAGGCACTCAACATTCACTGGTCATAGGGAAAAGAGGGCAGACAGCGCGGATGAAGAAGATTCGTTTCAGACAAGCTGATTGCCCGGCGCCGGTGGGGCGCACCGTTTCTCAGTTTCGGTCTGCTTATGCACCAAATCTTGGTTCGGGCACGCCGGTCACGCCAAGTCCGGTGATTGCGAAGAGACTGCCTCGCTGAACACCGTCGCCTGGAAAGCGCGGCAAGGGTGGTTTCGCCATCGATGTCACGAATAGGGTATCGAGATCAGGGCCGCCGAAATTCACGCTGGTCACCTTTTTAACCGGCATGTCGATGATGCGGTCAACCTCACCGTCAGACGTGAACCGCGTGATCTTGCCGTCGTAGACCAGCGCATTCCACAGGCAGCCTTCCGCATCGACGGTCGAACCGTCCGCCGCGCCGCCATTGCTGCTATCGACTTTGACAAAATCGCGGCGATTGCTGACGGCTCCGGTCTCGACATCAAAATCATATGCCCAAATGCCACCGGTCCAGGTATCGGCGAAATAGAACGTCCGGTCGTCGGGGCTGAAACAGGGGCCATTGGAGCAGATGATGCCAGTATCAACGGTCGTTACGCTGAAATCCGGATCGAGACGGTAGAGCGATCCCGAAGCGCCTTCCTCCATGGTATCCATCGAACCGGCAAAGAACCGCCCCCTCCGGTCAACTTTTCCATCATTGATCCGGTTGGCGGGAAGATCGGGTTCGGGATCGTGGATCAGTTCGACATCCCCGGATTTGAAATCAAGAGTGTGAAATCCGTTTGCGAGCGAACAGATAGCTCCATTGCCGTCCTTACGGATGGCGATTGAGCCGATTTTCTCCGGCACGTCCCAGCAGCGCACCTCGCGGCCGTCTGCGGTACACCGGAAGACACGGCCATCAAAGCTGTCGATGAAATACAGACGTTGCTGCCCAACATCCCAGAGCGGTCCTTCGCCAAGGGTGGTTTTGACGTCCAGGACGACCTCGATTTTCATGATTTGCTCCTTTCGAATTCTATTCCGGTTTCGGCGATGCCTCAGAATGCAACCTTGTCGCCGCCCTTCAACTGCAGGATCTGCCGGGCCTCGTCCGGCGTGGCGACCTCAAGTCCGAGCCCCTCGATGATTTTGCGGGCCAGATTGACCTGTTCGGCATTGGATTTAGCCAACCGTCCACGCCCGGCCCAAAGACTGTCTTCCAGGCCGACCCGGATATTGCCGCCCAGCGCCGCTGATTGCGCCGCGATGCGCAACTGGCTCGCTCCGGCGCCAAGCACCGACCAGCGGAAATTATCGCCGAACAGGCGATCTGCCGTTCGTTTCATGTGCAGCACATCTTCCGGATGGGTGCCGATGCCGCCGAGCAACCCGAACACGGACTGGACGAAGAATGGCGGCTTGACCAATCCGCGATCGGCAAAATGCGCAAGATTGTACAGGTGCGCGATGTCGTAACATTCGAACTCGAAACGCGTGCCGTTTTCATAACAGGTGCCGAGGATGTACTCGATGTCCTGGAAGCTGTTGCGGAACACCAGGTCCCGCGTTGCCTCCAGATGCGGGCGTTCCCAGTCGAACTTGAAACTGTCGTACTTGTCGACCAGGTGATAGAGCCCGAAATTGATCGATCCCATGTTCAGGGATGCAACTTCAGGCTTGAACTGTGCCGCCGGCAGCACACGTTCCTCGACTTTCATGTAAGGACTGCCACCGGTTGTAATATTGATGGCTGCATTTGTGTTTTGCTTGATCCGCGGCAGGAAGCGGCCAAAGGCCTCGGGAGTCTGGTCCGGTTTGCCGTTTTCCGGATCGCGCGCATGAAGATGCAGTACGGCAGCACCTGCTTCTGCGGCGGCAAGCGCTTCGGCCGCAATCTGGTCGGGCGTGATCGGCAGGTAAGGCGACATGGTCGGCGTGTGGATCGCACCGGTAACGGCGCATGTGATGACCACTTTTCCCTTGGCCATTGATCCCGATGATACGCGCGGGGTTTCACTCATCTTCCGAACTCCTCGTTTGATTGCCGCTTGTGGGCGACCAGGGCCATCAGCCTGCGGTCGCGCCATTGCTGCCGCTTTTCCAGATCACTCTTGTCCAGGCATTTTCGCCGGTCGCCTTCAACGGTTATGAGCACATCGCCTGCCCAGTCGACCCGGTGCGTGGTCTGTTTGTAGATATTCGCGTAAATCGACTGATATCGATCGACATAATCGGCCACACCGCCCGGTGCATTCAGGTCGATGGTTTCGAACGGTCCCATGAAGGACCAGCGCAGTGCCAATCCCTCCCGTATTCCGACATCCACATCCTCAACCGAGGCATATCCGTCCGCGACGAGACGGAAAGCTTCTTCGAGCAAAGCGCCTTGCAGGCGATTCATTATGAAGCCATCTAGCTCGCGTCCCATCACGATTGGGGCCTGCCCGCACTCATGCATGAATGTGCTGGTGCGGTTCATCGTTTCTTCCGATGTCCACGGCGCCGGGACGATTTCGACTGCTGGAACGAGATAAGGCGGATTTATCGGATGGGCCACGACGAAGCGGTCCCGGCCGGCCAGTTCTTCCGAGAGCCGCGATGGCAAGAGCGCCGAAGTCGAACTTGCAATAATGGCGTCGGCGTCCGCCAAACCGTCCAGTTCGGAAAGCAGGGCCCGCTTGATGTCAAGATTTTCCGGCGCGTTTTCCTGGATATGCCGGGCACCTCTCATGGCTGTCGAAAGATCCTGTTCGGCGCGAAGCCTGCCCATGATCGTCGCAGCGGACTGGCCATTGACGAGATCGCCGCGGATGAGATCGTCGACGACTTCGCCGATGTAACCGATGGCAGCCTCGGCAGCGCCAGTGTCCTTGTCCCACAGGGTGACGTCACATCCGCCCCGCGCAAAGACAATTGCCCATGCCCTTCCAATGAAACCGCTGCCAATCACTGCGACTTTCGTTTTGTCGGTCATCACAGCGTCTCCACGTTGCCATCGACCCCAAGCGACTGCCCGGAAACATTTATCCCGGCGTCGGAAAGCAAAAATGCAACCATCGACGCCACGTCGTAGGGGCTGGTCATGCGCCGCAGTGAAATGTTCTGCAGATAGCGGTCGGTCATGGCCTCATTGGAGACGCCGACCTGTTCCGCTCTGTCCGAAATGACTTTTTCAATACGCGGTCCCTCGATGATTCCCGGCAGAATGGCATTGACGCGTATTCCATGGGGACCAAGTTCCTTGGCCAGGCTCTTGGCAAAGCCGATGACACCGAACTTGGCTGCTGAATAGGGCGTACGAAACGCGTAACCGAAACGTCCCGCCGCCGAGGACATCGCGACAATCGATCCGCCGCCAGCCTGCTTCAGCATGGGCACTGCACGGCGCGCGCAAAGAAATTGACCCGTCAGGCCGACCTCAAGGCAGGCGCGCCAGTCCGCCGGATCAATTTCGTCGACACCTCCGGTTGGCCCGGCGATGCCTGCATTGTTGATCAACGCATCAAGTCCACCGAACTTGTCGGCAACACTGTCGAAGAACCGGTCAACGTCCGCGTCGACACAAACATCGGCGGTTTCGGCGATTTCAAACTGGCCTGCAACGCTTTTGACTGCGTCGGCTGAGATGTCACACACTGCAATACGCGCTCCGAGATTGCTGAGCGTCTCGGCGATCGCAAATCCAATCCCGCCGGCACCAGCGGTAACGGCTACGCGCTGACCGGAAAGTCCAGCCAGATATTCATTCGCCGAAGAGGGAGCTTTTGCCGTCATCAGTCTTCCTTTCAGTTAGCGCCGATCGCGCAAGGCCAGCACGGCTACCAGTACGACCAGACCAAACAGGATTGCCCGCGAGGCGTAGGGCAGGGTGGTTCCGGCCAGCAGTGTCTGGAGAGATGTCAGCAGCAGAGCGCCACCCAACATACCGATATAATGTCCGCGCCCGCCCGTGATCAATGCCCCGCCGACGACAACGATGGCGATGGATGGCAACAGATAGTCATCACCCATGCCGAGGCTGGCCTGGCCTGAGAACCCTGTCAGCATGATACCGACGATTGCAGCGCAAAAAGCCGACAGCATGTAGACCAGTATGAGCGTACGGCCGGTTGCGATTCCAGATAATTGGGCGGCTCGCGGGCTGTTGCCGATGGCATAGACCCGCCGGCCAAACGGCGTACGCCCAAGCAGGATGACCGCGCCAACGCCGAATGCGATCAGGAAGAAAATGATCGGGGTGACCGACATCAGCTTCCCGGTCATGAACCAGCGCAGCATTGGCGAGGAAAATCCATCAGGCGTGCCTTGTGAGTACAGCAAAGCCACGCCCTGAAGAATGCCGTTGGTGGCGAGGGTCATGACGATTGGTGAGATTCCCAGAAATACCACACCGAAGCCGTTCGCAAATCCAATGGCGCACGCGATCAGAAGGACGGTCGGCAAAGCGTAGAAAAGAGCGGCATCGGATCCGTTGACCATTCCCGCCAGGACGATTCCGCAAAGGCCGATTGTCCAGGGAACCGAAAGATCAATTCCGCCGGTCAGGATGACGGCACCCTGTCCAAGCGCCAGAACGGCGAGGAAACTGGACAATACAAGAAGTGAGTTCCAGTAACCCGGATTGAACAGTGCGCGGCCCAGCCAGATCTGCGTGACAATGACAACCAGGATCAGGCCGACATAGGCCGGTAGCGCGTAACGAAGGGTCTCGGCGTGACGCACAAGAAACGGCGCCTGCGGAGCTGAGATCATCCCGTTGGCGGATGATGAGAAGCGCAGCCGCCTGTCTGTATCTTCCTGCTGGGAAACAAGTCTGCCTGCACGCCAGGCAGCAATTCGAGCCCGCGCACCGCGCAGTTGCTGAGCAAGTATGGAAGAATGCGTGAGCGATCCGGCAAGGACCGCAAAGATCAAAATGGCGCCTTCGGCGATCGTCGAATAGTAGGCCGATACATCGAGTACCAGCAGTATGTTGACGACAAGCATCAGGATATAGGCACCAAAAACGGTTCCAAGAGGACCGCCTTGCCCACCACCCAGTCGCGTGCCGCCAATCACCACGGCTGCGAACATTGAGAGCAGCAGCGGATTGCCGACCAGCGGATCTCCGCTGCCTGTCTGCGAACTGATGAATACGCCGGCAAGGCCATAACAGCCCCCGGCAATCACATAGGCCAGAAATTTTGTCAGAGTTACATTCACGCCAACGGCGCGAGCCGATTCCGGATCACTGCCGAGGGCATAAAGGGCAGTTCCGTATCGGGTGTTTTTGAGCCAGAGCCAGGCGAGTAAAACCGCGAATATGACAACAATCGGCATCGGCAACCAGCCGGGTATGGCGTCACCGAGATAAAATGCTCCCAAATCCGGCGAAACGAAACCGCCCGGTTTGTCCATCACCAAAAGGGTCACACCCTGGACAATGAACATTGTCGACAAGGTGACGACGATCGGCTGCATCATCAAGACGGCAATGAAAAAACCGTTGAATGCGCCCACCAGCATGCCGATCCCGATCCCGGCAAAAGTCCACACGAATATGCTTGCGCTGGCGGCGATTGGATCCATCGATTTCGCAAGGACCACATTGACGAGCGAGATGACCGCGCCCGCCGAAAGATCGAAGCCGCCTGAAAGAATGACGATGGTTTGGCCAATTGCTGCGAGTGCCGACGTGGCACCGCCGCTGGACAGAAACGAGACATCAAAATAACTCAGCGGTCCGGGACTGATGAAGTCGACTGACCCGAGCAGGAATGCAAAAACCAAGATGGCAATGATCGCCCCATTGTGGCGGGCAAATAGCCGCGACGGGCTGAAACCGGTGTTGCGAGTGCCGTCAAGCCGGACGCTCATGATGCTATCTCGGTTTGAGCGTTTCCGTGCCCGAGGGCAGGGGCCATAATGGCATTCTCGCTAATGGACTTTCCGGATAACTCGGCCGCGATCCTGCCATTGTAGAGGACAAGAACACGGTCGCACTGGTGAACCAGTTCGGGAATCTCCGTCGAATGAAACAGGATCGATCCGCCGGCCGAAACGAAATCGCGCATCAGCACATAAAGTTCGTGTTTGGTGCCGACATCGATGCCGCGGGTTGGGTCGAACAGCAAAAGAATCCGGCTTTCTGCAACCAGCCATTTGGCAATCGCGATTTTTTGCTGGTTTCCGCCTGAAAATGCCCCGGCTGCTGTCCACATCGCGCGCTGGTCAAGCTGGACGGAAGCAAAGGCGGATCGCACCGCAGCGCCTTCTTTGGCCGGTTGGATCAACCCATGTCTTGTGAACCGCTGCACCACCGGAAGCGAAGCGTTTTGCCCGCCGCTCAGTTTAAGGAACAGACCCTCGGTCTTGCGGTCTTCAGGCAGCAGGCCGAGCGCCATGTTCGGCCGCATCGCTTCCGTCGGCGAACCGAACCAGACTTCCTGTCCATCAACCAAGGTTTGCCCGGCGGCAATTTCATCCATGCCGAAACAGGCATGAAAGAGATCGAGTTGGCCCATTCCCTGCAATCCGGCGATGCCAAGGATTTCGCCTTGCCGAAGGTCGAAGCTCACCCCGTCCAGCTTTCGGCCGGCCTTCAGGTTGCGAACACCAAGCACCGGTTCTCCGAAGGCCGTGGCACTTTCGGGTTTGGGAGGAAACGTCTGGTCGATCGATCGGCCAATGATTTTCTCGACGACTTCGTCATCGGTGACATCTGCGGTCGACGTCGTGACGATATGTTGTCCATTCCGCAGGATCGTCAGCGTGTCACAGAATTCGCGGACTTCCGGCATGCGATGCGTGATGAACACGATGCTGGTTCCTGCGGCACTCAAGCGGGCAATGGTTTCACCGAGCCAGTCGACATCCTTGCCCGCCAGTGTCGATGTCGGCTCATCGAGCAGCAGTATTTTGGGATTGCGATAAATCGCCCGGGCAATTTCGATCTTCTGGCGTTCGGCCAGATCAAGTTCAGAGACGTTGCGATCAACATCCGTGGATATTCCAAGCGAGGTCAGGTGGCTGATGACCGACTGCCTGGCTTTTTTGCGCTGGATCAGACCGCTGAGGCCCGCAGGCGCATAGGGAAGCAGCATATTATCGAGCACGGTCAGGTCCGAGACCAATGTCATTTCCTGAAATGCAGTCTGGATGCCGGTGCGATGCGCAGCGCGGGGAGATGCCAGATCTGCGTCCTCGCCGAATATTTTCAGCGATCCGCTGTCAGGCCGGAGCAGACCGGAGAGCAGTTTGACGAAGGTCGACTTGCCTGCACCGTTTTCGCCCAACAAGGCGTGTACACCGCCAGCGGCAATTCGCACCGACACGTCGTCCAGTGCAACAGTGGGACCAAAGGCCTTGCAGATATTGTCAACTTCAACGGCTGGTGCGGACGCAGCCATGGCCATGTTCCCGGTGGTGTTTTTTTCAATTGAAGGCGTACCATGCGGCACCTGAAGATGCCGCATGGATTTGTTTCATCAATCTTCCGGCTGGCCGACCAGAGCGGCGGGCAGGCCTATCTCCGGTGTCTGGTCCGAAAAGATCGACGCGAACCACCCCGGATTTGAGACCAGCGAGGGCTGGAATGCGTTACAACCTGACTTCATTTCGGCCCAGGTTCCTTCCTGGCACAGTTTGATCGTATCGCTGGTGACCACAGGAAGTGGCAGTACGGTTTTCTTCGGTACATCCGCACCTTCAAGCGCCTGAACGGCAAGTTTCAGTGCCAGTCCGCCGGAATAGGGCGGCGAAGCATAGGAAATGCGCTGGGCGCCAAGTGGTGCATAAGGCGATGCTGCTCCTTCGACCTCGGTTCCCGCCGGAAGCATTTGTATCCGCCCGCCGTTGGCGCCTTCGCCGGCACAGGGCAGAAGCTGATCTGCGGTCTTGCCCGCCTCAAGCTGCATGGCGTTGGCGGTAAAGCAGCCGACCTGCATCCAAAGGCCATCAAGGTCGTCCCATGTGCGTGTGGCGAGGATTTTTGACAGTTCGGTCCGCGCAACTGCCTGGCTCCACATTCCAACCGCTTCGCCTACAACCTTGATGTCAGGATGTTTGGCAAAGACTTCCCTCGCGGCCTTTGTGCGGAGATCGTCGACTGATGTTCCCGGAACACCCGTCACCAGAACGATTTCTCCCTTGCCGCCGAGTTTGTCGACCAGCCATTCCGCGGTGACGCGGCCGGCTTCTTCCTGATCGATCGAGATGTTGTATGCACACGGTTCCGTAATCTCGGCATCATAGGCGAAAACCTTGACACCCTTGTCGCAAGCGTTCTTCACGACCTTGTTGAGGGCAGTCGGCGAGATCGGGAACACCACAATCGCATCAGCGCCGGCTTGAACCATTGCATTGATCTGCTGAATCTGACGGTTGGCGTTTGGCCCCGCCACCTGGACTTTCAAATCCACTTTGTCTGCCATTGATTTATGAGCGGCCATGGCCTTGACCATGTTTGCGGCTTCGGCCTGCCAATCATTGCCGATAAAGCTCATGCTCAGATAGATTTTGTGCTTGTCGGCAGCCTGCGCTTGCGCCGCGCCGAGCACTCCGAGTGTGACGCCTACGCCGAGAGCGATTTGGCGCAGATTTGATCCAAAGTTCATCATATTTCCTCCACTGTGGTCGATCGAATGCGGCTGAGCCACGATTTGCGGTTCCGGACACCCGATGCATCGAAGCATATTGATATTTGATCAAAGATCAATAGATCGATGGTCAAGAATTTGGTATAGGTCCCTGTACCGGTGAAACCATTTGGACTATCGGTGCGCATGTCGCTTGGCGAATGCCGGGGCCCAGAAACAGACTGGAATAGCGGGAGCGTTCAAACCCATGGCTGGATTGCCATTTAAGAAATCGGGCATCGAAATACAGCCGGTGTCGCGCGAAACGCTTCAAGACCAGGTCTATCGGCAAGTCACTGAACTGATTGTTGATGGCAGCATTATTCCCGGGCAAATGGTGACGGTTCAAAGCCTGGCTGACGCATTTAAAGTCAGCCCGATGCCGGTCAGGGAGGCACTCCGGCGCCTGACCGCCGAGAAGGCATTGACGGTCGTATCAGGCCGATCGATGGGAATTCCGCCCTTGAGCCGGGAGCGGCTGACCGATCTGCGCAATGTGCGGGTCGAAATCGAAACCACCACAGCGGCTTGGGCGGCGGAGAGCATTGACGAGGCAACTCTGGAGGTCCTCAAAACACATCTCGAGGCGCTCGAGCGAGCCGACCGTGCTTCCGATTCAAACGCCTATGTCAGGGCAAATTACGCTTTTCATTTTGCCATGTATCGCGCTGCCGGCTCGCCGATCATGCTGCACATCATCGAAACGCTATGGCTGCAGATCAGCCCGTATTTCCACCTGCTGCATGATTCAGGAAACTATTCCACCGCCAACCAGCGGCACAAAGAGATGTTTGAAGCGCTGGCAAAGCGGGACGCCAAATCGATCCGAGCCTCGATAAAGGCCGATATCGATGCTGCATATGAGATATTGTTGAATCTGCTTTGACGCTGCCGGGTATGGATGCAACTCCATCCAATTTCAATTCCGCTCATCCGCGCTCATTCGCCGTTCCAGCCATCTTACACCCGCGGACACCACCAGGATGAGCA
>JAJFHT010000358.1 GCA_021775495.1 Hyphomicrobiales bacterium
GCCTATGTTCACCGCATTGGTCGTACCGCTCGTGCCGGGGCGGAAGGCAGAGCCGTTGCATTCTGTTCGTCCGAGGATCAGCACCTGTTGCGCGAAATCGAAAAGCTGATGGGCATCACGATCGCCATTGCCAGCGGTGACGCATCACAGCTGGATCCGGCTGAACCGAAGCCCAAGGGCAATCGTGGCCGGCCGCAGCGCTCAGGGGCGCAACGTCCGGGATTGAAGCAAAAGCCGAAAGCGGCAAACCGCAACCACAATGGCGGTTCGGGCAATTCGCGCCGGTCGAGAAAAAGAAAAGCCGCGTAACCCTGCAATCGCAGGGCTCACAGCTCCATGCCGGCCTTGTATTCACCCCAGCGGATCACCGCATTGGCGCCGATCCGTGCAAAGGGCTCCGGCGGCAGGCGCTGCGGTTCGGGTTGTGAAAGCATGCCGTCAAGCAGTTCCGAATGCAGCCCGGTGGCGCATTCCGCAGCCAGCATTCCTGATAAAGTGCCTTTGGCGGTGCCGAGCCCGTTCTGGCAACAGGCGGCGTAAAGTCCTTCCTCGACGGCGCCGAAGGCCGGAACATTGTTGCGGCTGAGGCACAGTCTTCCGCCCCAGCGATACTCCATCTCGACACCTGCAAGCATCGGAAATCGATTGGCAAAAGCGTTGTCGTGATCGCTTGCAACCGATCTGATGCGCGCGTCATCGACTTCCATTGATGGGTTGTAGGTAAATCGATTGCGAATGACGATGCGATCACCGCCGGTCCCTGAAATGCGGCGAACCGTGGTTCCAAGCGGGTCGGCCGGAGTACAGCCCCAGACCGGCTCACCGCCGAGCTTGATCACCTCTTGTGCGGTCAGTTCACGGGTCATCGATGCATAGGTAAAAACGTGCATCAGTTGCCGTTCGAAAAATCCGAAACTTTCGGCATGACCATTGACCGCCAGGATCGCCTTTGGCGCCGTCACGGCGCCCTTTGGCGTTTGCGCGGTCCAATTTCCGCCATCACGTTCGAGCGAGACCACAGGTGAATTCTCGAACAGGTGGACGCGATTGGAAACCAGGCCTTCCGCCACACCGCGAATGAATAGAGCCGGCTGTATCATCGCGGCGCCGGGCGTGTAGAGCCCGCCGGAATAATAGGACGTGCCGGTCAGAGCGCTCATCCTGCCGGCGTCGAACAGTCGATAGGGTTCGCTCAGCTTTTTCAGGTGCGCTGCGTAGTCGATATTGTGTTTCATGCCCTTGGCTGACGCCGCGGCATTGATCTTGCCGCTGGGCGAGAAAGCCTCTGCTCCGAGCCCGTATTCTTCCGCAGCCGACCGGGCAAACGCAATTGCCGCCCTGTTCATGCGTATCTGCAGCAGGTCCTTTTCCAGATCACCGCCATAATCATCGGACGCCAAGTCATGCGGCAGGTCGATCATGAACCCCGAATTGCGCCCGGCAGGACCCTGGGCAACCTGCCGTGCTTCAAGGATTGTAATGCTGGCTCCCGGCCACAGCTGGCTCAGACGCCGTGCGGCCGCCAGACCGGCAAATCCGGCGCCAATCACCAGCCAGTCCGAGTTTTGCCGGTCTTCCAACTCAGGATGCAATGTCTGCTCCGGCAGGATGGCGTTCCACGCCGCCGGTCCTGGATCTTTTGGCAGGCGCTTGACCTTCATGGCAGGCTCAGCTTCGCCATGCGCCCGCCGTCGACGGCGTAAACCTGTCCGGTGACGAACGACGCGTCCGTCGAGGCCAGCCAGGTCACCAGCGCCGCCACTTCGTCTGGCGTGCCGGTGCGCCCGACCGGATGGACGCCGCCGATACGGGTTTTGAAATGTTCGGGATCCGGCATCGATTCGACGAATTCCGTGTTCAGATCGGTATCGATCCAGCCCGGCGCGACTGCGTTGCAGCGCACGCCGTCCTTGCCGTGATCAACCGCGACCGCCCGGGTCAGTCCGTGCAGTCCGGCTTTGGACGCACAATAGGCCGCATGACGCGGGTTGGAACCCAGACCCTCGATCGATCCGATATTGACGATCGAACCGCCGGAATCGCGCAGGTGTTTCATGCCGTGCCGTATCAAAAGGTACGGGGCAGTCAAGTTGATGTTCAGGGTTGCCTGCCAGATTTCCAGCGGCATGTCTTCCACCGAGCCTTCGGCCATGAACCCCGCATTGTTGACCAGAACATCGAGCCGGCCCGCACGAGCAGCAACCTCTTCGATTACCTTTTGCGGTGCATCCGGATCGGCAAGATCGGCACTGATACTCTCGAACCCGACTGCCTCTTTGCGCTGTGCCGTCAGCACCCGTGCGCCTTCGGATGCAAAGCGACGGGCGCAGGCAAGGCCAATGCCGCTGCGGCCACCGGTGACCAGCACCACCAAATTATCGAACCGGCTCATGTGACGGGTTTGCCTCCATTGATCTCGACCAGTGCTCCACACATATAGCGTGCCTCATCAGAGACCAGAAACACAATTACGTCAGCAATATCTGACGGTTGTGCGATGCGGCCAAGCGGAACAGTTGCATCGAGATCGGCAATTGCCGTCTCTGGATGCAGTCCGCGTTGGACAAATCCCGTGCGCAGCATCGGCGTATCGACTTCGTTCGGGCAGACGGCATTGACCCGGATGTTCTGGTGCGCGTGGTCACGCCCGAGACATTGTGTCAGTGAGGCGATGGCCGCCTTCGACATGACATAGAGCGGGTGATTTGGTCCGGGGCGGACACCCCAGCAGGACGATGTATTGACAATGGCGCCACCCCCGTTTTCAGCCATGATCGGAATCGCCGCGCGGCAGAGCCTGAACGGTGCTTCGACATTCACCGCCATGGTCAGCGCATAATCCTCATCGGTCGCATGGGTGATATCGCCGCGCCGCATGATGCCGGCATTGTTGACCAGGATATCAAGACCACCGAGTGCTGCAGCAGCCTTGCTCGGCAGCGCATCACAATAGGCCGTGTCTGTCAGGTCGCCACAAATCTTGGCATCGGCTTCAATGGCGCCGAGCTCGATATCAGCTGCCGCGACAACGGCACCGTCATTTTTCAACCGGGCCACGACACTGCGGCCAATTCCACCTCCGGCACCCGTTACCAAAGCCCTGCGCCCTGCCAAACGCATGATAAACCAAACTCCTACCCGAACGACGACACCGGGTCGCCGAACACGCCATCGTCAGGCGTTAGCCCAAGTCCCGGTCCCTGAGGGACCTTGATGTGACCGCCGTCGATACTGACACCATTCACACTGTCGTAATGCCCTGAAATATAAGGCGCCGCAAGCCATACACCTTCCAGCAGTCGCGGTTCGACCGTCGCACCGATATGCACACAGGCTGCTGCAATGATGTCGCCACCCCAGGAATCGTCACACGTGTGCGGCATCGATCGTGCCGCACAGATGTCGCGGATTGTCGCCATTGGGCCCAGTCCGCCCATCCTTGTCACCTTCAAGCCGAAGCCATCACACACTCCAAGCGAGATTGCCCGAAGTACGGCGTTCAGGCTGTCGGCGTTTTCATCGAGATAGACTGCATGATGCAATTGTCCGCGGATTGCGACGATCTCGTCAATCGTGTTGCAGGGCTGCTCCATTACGAAAGGAATGTCCGGACACTCGCGGCTGAACCGCAGCGCATCGCGGCTGGTCCATCCGCGATTGCCGTCAGCTGCGATCGACAATTGACCACCGGTCGAGTCGAATACCTTGCGGATCGTCTCGATATCCTCCTCGACCGGTCGGCCGCCCAGCTTGATCTGAAGCCGGGGATAGCCTTCTTTCATTTTTTCCTTTGCCAGCTTCGCGGTGTCATCCGGCGATTTGATGCCTGTGGCGTAATAGGACGGCACCAGTTCGCGTTCCGCTCCGCCGAGTAGGTCGCAGACCCGCACGCCGTAATGTTTGCCGATCAGGTCATGAATTGCGATGTCGATGGCAGCTTTGGCGTAGTTGTGTCCGTTCAGCAGACCATCCATCAGCCGGCGGACAAGCAATGGAGCCAGAGCCGATGCGCCGATCAGACCCGGCGCCATCTGGCACAGCGCGGCCCGGGCGCCGAGGGCATGCTCAGGTTGATAGGTCGGTCCGACCGGACAAGTCTCGCCCCAGCCGGTCAGTCCGGTGTCGGAAACGATCCTGACGATGGTCGTATCCAGCGCCCACACTTCGGCACGCGCCATAGTGTAGGGGCCATCCGCCACCGGCAGGTCTTTCTGGTAGATATGAATTTCCGCAATGCGCATGGGTCCGTAACCTAGTGGTCCTGATTGAGCGCATCGGCTGCTGGGATTTCACGCTCACGCCGGGCGATATAGTCGAGCAATGCCTCGTCGGCGGACGGATCGAGTTTCGGCTCCTGGTAGTCAGCCAGAAGCCGGTGGGCCTGTTCCAACGCCCGGACGGTTATGTCCTTCGAGCCCTCGGCAATCCATTGCTCGACCGAATTGTTGTCGAACAGTTTCGGCATGAAGAACGCCCGTTCGAAATTCGCCTGGGTGTGCGGGTGACCGAGATAGTGCCCGCCCGGACCGACATCGCGGATGGCGGCAAGCGCTTCGTCAAAATCATCCCAGCGGACGCCTTCGGCCATGCGATAGCCCATGGCGCATTGCTCTGCATCGACGACAAATTTGGCCACGGAACAATGCATGCCGGCTTCGTTCCAGCCGGCTGAATGCCAGATATAGTTGGCGCCGGACATCAGCACGGCCATCATCGTACAGGCACTCTCGTATCCCGCCTGTGCATCGAAGGTCTTTGCGCCGCCGAGCGTGTTCGACGTACGCCACGGCACTCGGTAATGGCGCGCCATCTGGCCTATCATGAAATTCATCAGGCTGATTTCGGGAGTTCCGGCCATCGGTGCGCCGCTCTGCATCGAAACCGTCGACAGATAGTGGCCGTAGATCGCCGGGCAGCCTTTGCGGACGACCTGTGTATAGGCCAGAGCCGACAGGGCTTCGGCATTGAGCTGGGCGACCGCCGGTGCTGTCGACGCTGGCGTGTTGGCGCCGCCCAAAACGAACGGCGAGCACAACACCGGCTGGTTTTTACGGCAGAAGGCGCGCATCGCGCCCAGCATCGTCTCGTCCCAGACCAATGGCGAGTTACCATTGCAATTGCCGGTGACAACTGCGTGCTTCTCCATGTAATCATCACCGAACAGCAGGGCGCACATCTCCATCACGTCCTCGGCGTTCTTTGGCGAGGTCGTCATGCCCATGAAAGTCTTGTCGGAGTATTTCATCGACGAATAGGTGATGCGCAGATGCCGGTGCGAAATCGTATGATCCATCGGCTCGACGATGTGATGTGCCGATGAATGCAGCGCCGGCGACATCTGAGCCAGTTTGTGGAACATCGCCAGATCATCAAGCGTCGGACCGCGCCTCTTGTCTTCCAGATCGCGCAGATAGGGCGCGCCGGTCATCGGAACGAAGATGGATTTGGGCCCGCCGAGTTCGACGGTATTGTCCGGGTTGCGTGCATGCAGGGTGATGTTTTCCGGGATCGTGCTGATCAGTTCACGCACCAGCCCACGGTCCAGATGCACCCGTTCGCCGCGCACATCGGCCCCGGCTTTCGTCCAGTCAGCCAATGCGATCGGATCGCGAAAGACAACGCCGACCTCCTCCAGAATATCCATTGATGCCGTATCGATCTTTTCGACCTGTTCGGCGTTCATCGGTTCGACCAGCGGCAGCCCGCGCCGCAGCGTCGGCAGCATTTTCGATTCCGGCGCCTGGCGCAGTTCGCGCCGCGCCCCACGCCCACCGCGCCGGACGGTGCCGGGTTCCGCGGTCACCCGACATTCTCCTCAGGCGCGCTGTCTGACAGGTCGATCCAGATCGTTTTCAGTTCGGTATACTGGTCATGCGCATGGATGCCGTTGTCGCGTCCGCCAAAGCCGGACTGTTTGTAGCCGCCGAACGGGGTAGAAATGTCGCCTTCGCCATAACAATTGACCGTCACAGTCCCGGCTCGGATCATTCTCGCCGCCCGCACCGCTTTCCTGGCGTTCGCGGTGAAAACACTGGCCGCCAAACCGTATGCCGTGTCGTTGGCCACTTCCATTGCCTGGTCGAAAGACGAGACGGTGATTACCGAGAGCACCGGGCCGAAAATCTCTTCCCTGGCCAGAACGTCGCCTGTTTTGACATTGTCGAAGATCGTCGGTTCGACAAATGCCCCTTCCGTCTTGCCTCCGATCAGGCCTGATGCGTCTTTTTTGCCTGCTTTCAGATAATTGCCGACCTTGCTGCAATGATCGGCGTCGATCAGTGCGCCAAGATGGTTGGCCGGATCGAGCGGATCGCCGACCTTCCAGTCGCGCGTGCGCGCCAGAATGCGCTCCAGTAGCGGCTTCTTCACCGCCTCATGCACGATCAGCCTGGAACAGGCCGAACAGTTTTCGCCCATGTTCCAGAATGCCGCATTTACGATGTGACCGGCAACGAGGTCGAGGTCCTCGGCATCTTCCAGAACCACTGCGGGGTTCTTGCCGCCGCATTCCAGCACGATTTTTTTCAGATTGCTGTCGGCGGCGTAGCGCAGAAACCGCCGCCCGGTCTCCGTCGAGCCGGTGAAACTCACCATGTCGACATCGGGATGCAGCCCAAGCGGTTCGCCAACGGAGGGGCCGTCACCGGGCAGCACCTGCAACACACCGCGCGGCAGGCCCGCTTCCATGGCCAGTTCAGCAACTTTCAATGCCGTCAATGATGTTTGTTCCGCCGGTTTGACGATTACCGAATTGCCGGCGGCAAGTGCCGGGCCGATTTTCCACGCCAGCATCAATAGTGGAAAATTCCACGGCAGCACTGCGCCAACGACGCCGACCGGTTCACGAACGATCATCGCGATCGCATTATCTCCGCCGGGTGCCGTCTGGTCGTAGATCTTGTCGACTGCTTCGGCATGCCATTTGATCGTCTGGATGGTTTCGGGAATGTCGATGGTCTCGCAATCGCGAATCGGCTTGCCGCTGTCGAGGCTTTCCATCACCGCCAGTTCGCGCCGGCTTCTGGTGATCAGCTTGGCCAGTCGGATCAGGACGTCCTTGCGCTCGGATGGGTGCAGCCGCGACCAGTGACCCTGGTCGAACGCTTCGCGTGCCTTGGAGACCGCAAAATCGACATCTGCGCCATTGCATGCGGCGATTTCGGCAATGAGTTCTCCGGTCGCCGGATTGTATGTCGGCAGTACGGCGCCGGAACCGGGTTTGAACTTGCCGTCAATGAAAGCGGCGCGAGGGAAATCGATGTTTGCTGCGAGAGCGGCATATTCCTCTCTGGTCAGAAGATCACTCATCTCACGCTTCCTTCCGGATGTTTTCGATCGCTGCATTCATGGTTCGGATCACTTCGGCCAATTGGCGTTTTTCGTCCTTGTTGAGCGGTTGCAGCGGTTTGCGCGGCGGACCAGCATCGATACCCCGAAGTGTCAGACCGTGTTTGATGCACTGGACGAACTTGCCGCCCTGTTCGAGCACCCGCATTAGCGGCAGCATGGCCGACATGATGCGTCGGCCGGTGTTGAAATCACCATCAATGGCGCAGGCACGGTACAGTGCGATATGGGCTTCGGGTGCGAAATTCGAGCCGGCACAGACCCAGGACCGCGCGCCCCAGGCAAAAAACTCAAGAGCCTGGTCGTCCATGCCGCAGGACAGCTGAATGTGCGGGTAATCGCGGGCAAGCATGTGTAAACGGTTTGGATCGCCGGAACTTTCCTTGATGGCGCAGAAATTCGGGCTGCGTCCAACTCGGTCGAGCGTGTCCTCATCCATGTTGACGCACATTCGCCCTGGATAGTTGTAGAGCATGACCGGCAGGTTGACCGCGCGGTCGATCGCCAGAGCGTGCAGCGCGATTTCGCGGCCGGTCGGATAGGCATAGGGCGGTGTGGCAATCAGCAGCGCATCCGCGCCGGCTCGTTTGGCGGCCTCGGCAAATCCGATGCTGTCTTCGGTGCGGATGGCGCCAGTTCCAATGATCAGCGGCAGACGGTCCTTGATCAGCGCCTTTGCCAGCTTCATCATCTCAAACCGCTCTTCTGTGGTCTGGGCATAATATTCACCGGTTGTTCCGGCGATCACCAGGCCATGCACACCGGCCTCGATCAGATGTTCGATGGTCTGCGCGAACGCCTCGCGGTTGATGGAAAAGTCCGGCGCATAGGGCGTGACGACCGGTGTATAAATCCCTTCAAACAGCATGATCCGGTCAACCTCCCTTAATACCGCGCATTCGCGGATGCGTTTTGCCGACTATTGCCGAGTGCAGCCCTTGCGCAAATCGAAAAAAAATCATGCCTCGATTGAGTAAACCGCAGTGATTTCCCATAGTCGGTTCAAACAGGAGGAACCGGCCCATGGCGCGGCGTTTTTATGATCTGCCGTCTTTGACATCGCTGGCTGCATTCGAGGCATCGGCGCGCCATGGAAGTTTCAAGCTTGCCGCCGCGGAGTTGAACGTCACACCGGGTGCGGTCAGCCGGCAGATCAAGGCGCTGGAAGAGGAGATGGGCGTGGCTCTGTTCGACCGTCTCTCGACCGGAGTTTCGCTGACGGCAGACGGCCAGGAACTCTACAAGGTGATTTCCAGCGGATTCAGCCGTGCCTCCGAAACGGTGCAGCGGATCAAGCGCGGCAATCGCGAAAAGCGTGTAACACTGGCCTGCTCGAATGCCGTCGCGACAATGTGGTTGATGCCGCGTATGGGCGATTTCTGGCGTCGGTACCCAGACATCCACGTCGATCACCTGATTTCCGACGACGCGCGGGATTATCGTCGCTCGGAAGTGGATCTGCGTATTCGCTACGGTCTCGGAGCATGGTCGGACGAGACGGCGCAATTGCTCTTTCAGGACCGGCTTTATCCGGTCTGCGGTAGTGAATATGCGCAGACACATGCCGATCGGACTGCCGAGGACCTGCCGACATTGTCATTGCTGCATGTCGATTGGCTGGATGCCGAATGGCCGGGCTGGGACGAATTCCTGCGGCGTGCCGCAATTCCACACGGTCCGATGTCCGGCCGCCGCTTTTCGAGTTTTGCAATCACCATGCAGGCTGCAACGGAAAACCAGGGCGTTGCGATCGGTTGGCATCGCCTCGTTCATCAGCTGATTGCGGATCGCAAGCTGACACGGCTCACCGATGTCGAAATTCCCGCGCCGGGTGCATATTATCTGACATGGAATGAAAACCGCGACCTGACTTCAGCGACTGAAACGCTGAGATCATGGTTGGTGGAAATGGCGGCCGAAGCAGTGGCCTGACAGACGAGTGTGGAGGAATGAGATGGTCACGCACAAGGGTGGATGCCATTGCGGCAGGGTACGTTTTGAACTCGATGCGCCTGAAGTGCTGGCACTCGTCCAGTGCAACTGTTCCATTTGTTCAATGCAGGGTTTCCTACATCACGTCGTGTCGCGAGACCGCTTCCGTTTGATCTCCGGTGCTGATGTTCTGACGGAATACACATTTGGAACAGGCGTCGCCAAACATCCATTCTGCTCGGTCTGCGGAATTAGATCCTTCTACCAGCCTCGCGCCTTTCCCGAGGGTATCAGCGTCAATGTCAACTGCCTTGATCCTGGCACGGTGAAAGACATGAAAGTGACCCGGACATTTGACGGATTAAATTGGGAAGAGAGCGTGCAGGATGGCGAATATGTGCCGTCCAGCTGAGGTGATAAAACGGCAGTGATCATCTGTCTTTGGATCCGCCGGCAGGCTGAGTTGAGCAAGTTACAAATCTGTCGGGAGTTCTTCTCAATTGATACGATTGAGACAATCCGTGACGTCGTGTTGGTACATGAAACTGCGATGTTCCCTCCATCGTTAAACCAACCGTTCAAGGATCAAGTTCATGAGGAAAAGCATTCTTTCACTTGCCGCAACTGCCGTGGTCGGCGTCAGTATCATGGGAGCGACAACGGCTCCGGCAGACGCTGCTTATTGTTACTACCGGCTCAAGCAGGATGGTGTCGGTATTCTCACCGGCAAATTCAGCATCCAGGGCTATTCCGTGGCATTCAAACACAAGAATGCCTGTAAACGAGCTCAAAACGAATGCAATCGCCGCTTCGACCGTGCCCGAAAAAAGGGAAATCTCCCGCGCGGTGGTCCGCGTGACTTCCGCTGTGTTCGCTCCGGCAATGGCTGACAGGGAATTGCATGTCATTTTGCAGCTGGCTGCGCTGAGGAAGGCCGGCCAGTTGCATCCGTCCTGGTGTCGCAGGCGCAATGACTGCCACAAAAATCGGCAGTTATACGCCCAAGGGACTCAAGTCTATTTATACGGCTTCGCGCATTTTCACTGAATCATTTCAGGAGTTTATGCCAATTTGATACGCCATCGCGTATGGTGTTTGCGAACACATTCAGCCTTTGGTCGATGGATTGCTCCGCGGTCACAATATGCCGGGAATGACGGCTCGTCGATTTTCGGGGTAATCCTCAAACGTTTCCCGATACCAGTGATGATGGCTGAGGGCTCTCGGGATAAGGTTGGCGGCTGTCCAGACGGCAAATCCCAGCGCCGGAAGGTTCCAGCATGCAATGGCAAATCCTGTCCATTCGACAATTTCTCCAAGAAAGTTTGGGCAGGAGACATGTTCGAACAGACCGCCCCGGGGCACCTCGTAACCGGTTTCATGTTTTGAGCGCAGTTTGAGGAGAGCGGCGTCTGCCTTCAGGTTGATGGCGCTGCCGCAAATCATGATCACCAGCCCGGCTATGAACCGTGGATCCAGCAACCAGTTCCAGGAATACCCGCCCCAGCCGGCGCCAAAATAAGTGCCGTTGGTCCATCCGTTCACGGCGTTGAAGCAGATGGCAAAGACGACGATCAGGATCGGGATTTTCTTCCCGGCCGTCCGAATACGCATCGGATAAACGACGGACCGGTTGACATAGTGCGCGGTCCACAAGGCCATCAGGATTATCACAGGTGCGGATGAGTGCGCGCCGGACCATGCAAAACTTCCCCAGAGCACCAGTGGCGAGATCAGTTCCATGATCACCCATCCGACCCGGTTGTCCATCACCGGACCCCAACGGCGGCTCGAATGCCGCCCAAAGGGAGCGGTCACAAAAAGCTGGATTGGGACGAGAAGCATCGCCAGAACGATCCAGCCGATAACTAAGTTTTCGAATGCAGACTCGGTCATTTCTCAACGATGTTGCACCACACCGTCGGCGAATGTCGATGTTTTTGATCACCGATGACACTGCCGGCTGGGCACAATCGTTTCGCCGATCTTGAGCACGACTTTGTCGATACCGGGACTGGCGACCTTCATGAACTGTTTTGGTGGATCCAGAACGGGTTCAGGTGTCATTGCGAACGTGCCCCAGTGCCCGGCAATGATCGTATCGGCACCCAGGTCCCGGCCAATCCGGACAGCCTCAGCCGGATTGACATGATTGTTCCTTTCAAACCAGCGCGGCGTATAGGCACCTATCGGCAGAAGTGCGACATCCGATTTTCCATAAGCTTGCCGCGTTTTTCGAAATTCCGGACCGTAAGGCGTATCGCCACAGAAAAACATCCGCACTTCCGGGGCGTCCAGCCGCCAGCAATGAGCGTTTCCATGATTGTTTCCTTGCAGATTTTGGCCGGTTTTGTGCGGCACCGCCACAGATATCAGGTGTAATGGCCCAAATCGGCTGCGCTGACCGGCTTTATGCGGGATGATCCGTGAAAAACCCGCCAGACTGACGTTTCGGGATATTGTTTCCGGCGCAAACACAACCGTTCTCCTGTCGCGTTGCGCCAATCTTTGGAGCGTTGGAAAGTCAGCATGGTCATAGTGACTGTGTGACAGGATAACTGCGTCGATTCTGGGTAGATCCACCAGGCGGATGCCGGGATTTGCAAGGCGCCTGGGTCCGAGCGGAGGCAATG
>JAJFHT010000359.1 GCA_021775495.1 Hyphomicrobiales bacterium
TTGCATCGACAACGCTGGCAAACTCGACCAGGAAACCATCGCCGGTGGTCTTGAAAATTCGGCCGCCGAATTTCGATACAGCCGGATCCATGACGTTTTTGCGCAAAGCCGCCAGCCGGGCAATGGTGCTTTCTTCATCTATACCGACCAAACGGCTGAACCCGACCACATCAGCGGCGAGGATCGCGGCCAGCCGCCTTTCCACATCGGACGATGTCATCAGGGTTTCTTTCATCGCGAGACAAGCCCGATGGAGTTTATGGACCTCCGGAATTCATGTCCACATGTGTTTGATCCGGCGGTGAAGCCTGAAAAAGTCCTTTATAATTTGAGCTCTCACGGGAGATGTCGGCCAGATGTCAGGCCGCTGATAATCCATGAGTTTGTGATCAGCCCGACTACTCGGAGTAGAGTTCGCTCTTGACGCCGAGATAGCCATCCCAGGCAAACCAGTAGCTCAGATGGCCTGGAACACGTGCGAGTTTCTGCCCGTTGGGTCCGAGAAGGGCGGCTTCGGTGACGCTCCAGTCGCCTTTGTCGGTTGTTAGCTCAGCCTCGCTGCCGCGGAATGTATGGTCCTTGCGATCATAGGCACGGACGGTGCGGGTGGCTGCATCACCGATCAAGACAATGTTCCGCGTGCCGACCGCATCGTTGATCACCTTATTGTCCCGGAACGCTTCAATCGGCCAGGCCTTCGCGGCGGCGACATCGCGAATACCGAATACTCGGTCCTTGCGTTTGACCTGCTGTTCGTTGCGGACGATGGCCGGGAACATCAGGTTCGGGCTGGCAAAATAGTCACGATAGACGACGCCCGCGCCATAGTCGCGCCGGTGTCCGGTTTCCAGAGACAGGACCTTGGTGTCCGGATTGCGTTTTTTCCACCGCGCCCACGTGGTGGTGACCACCGGTCGAATCTTCAGTTTGATGCCGGCGTTTACAAGGGGCCCGCTGACCGGTTCGCCGGTGAACTGGTTCCACAGACTGTGAGTAGCCCGGTCGAACATCAGTTTGTTGGACCGATAGAGGAAACCGGACGATCCGAAGATCAACGGTTCAACGCGTCCTTCGAGTTGAGTCTCAAACAGGATGCCTGCGCCGCACAGGGTGCAATAGGCCAGCGCTACAGGGACGCCGCCAATGGTCTCGTTGAACATTTCGTGCCAGCCCATGATGCGCAACGGGTAGGCGCGGCGGTCGCCGTTGATGTCGACGCCGAAGACCAGATCATCGTCGAGCAGATAGTCGGCCTCGTCCGCTTCGATCAGTTTCGGGTTGTCGAGCGAGGGAATGCCATCGACCCGGACACCGCCCCAGGTAATCTCCTCCAGCCGTATTTTCAGATTCTCGCGCCGGGCCAGATCCTTGCCGAGAAAGCGTAGGAAATTCGGATCGATCCGTTCGAAAATGTCCAGTTTGATCGGGCGATAGCTGGCGTGCGGAACGACCTCGGGATGCGCCTCCTGCCACAGCATGGCGCTATTCCAGTCGGAAACCGCCTCGCCTGTCAGGGCACTGATTGCGTCCTGAAACTTTGGATCATTGCTACGATATCGCAATGCCAGGATTAGTGTCGCGACGATGTCGGGATTTTCCCGGCTGACCAGACGCTCCAGCGCCTTGTACGCATAATCCGGCGGTGCGAACGTTGCGGCACGGCTGAATTCAGATACTTCCTCGTCACTCATCGGTTCCGCAATTGCCGGAACGGCTGCAAGAAGTGTTGCACACAGAATCATTGCGGACGCTAACGGTTGGATCATGAAACGCATCTCCATCGTGTTTCGTCCTGAGCATAGCGGTGGCGTCGGTTCGTGAAAGTACCCTCACCGCGATGTGCGAATAGTTGAACATCGATCGATTTCGGTTCTGCCGGGCGGCTTGCCACTGCTTGGTGCGATGTGACACTCTGAAGTCTTACGCCGGCCTTGCGTCGGCGTGTACCCAATTCAGATGGAGAGTTTAGTCATGAATCGCAGAATCTTGCTTTTGGCCGGGATGCTCGCCGGCTTGTTTCCCCTTGTCGCCCAGGCTGCGGATTTGCCGGATCTCGGCGGCAAGCAGGTCGTGGTGGTAACCGAAAACGCCTATCCGCCGCTGCAGTTCATCGACCCGAAAGACGGCAAGCAGATCGGCTGGGAATATGATGCGATGAACGACATCGCCAAGCGGCTCAACTTCAAGGTCGAGTATCAGAACATCAGTTGGGATGCGATGATCCAGTCGATCTCGGACGGCCAGTATCATGTCGGCATGACCGGCATCACCATCAAGGACGAACGCAAGGAGAAGGTCGATTTCTCCGACGCCTATATGCGTTCGGAAATGTTCATGCTGGTGCGCGGTGACGAGAATCGATTCACCGACGCCAAGAGTTTCGGCGGTTTTGAGGACGGGCTTGTCGGCGCACAGGCAGGCACCACGCCGTTCTATGTCGCGGTCTATGACGTGCTGGACGGCAATGAGCAGAATCCGCGGATCAAATTGTTCGAAACCTTCGGCGCGACCGTGCAGGCGCTGAAAACCGGCGATGTCGATCTTGTGCTGACCGATGGAACCGCGGGTAAGGGATATGTCGATGCCTCCGATGGCGGGCTGAAATTGACCGGCAACGCGCTCGGCACCGAGGATTTCGGTTTCATCTTTCCCAAGGGCTCCGACCTTGTCGGCCCGATCAACAAGGCCATCGCTGCGATGAAAGCCGACGGGACGATCGACGCGCTGAACAAGAAATGGTTCCTTGACTACAAGCTCGGCCAGTAGGCCGGCCTTGCTGGGCCGCGCCTGTTGACGCGGCCTGGAAACTGAACGGATATGATCCTTTCCTCCTCCTCCGGACAGGACGGTGATTTTCCCTGGTGGCTGGTGGTGGCGGGGGTCATTGCCGCGGTGCTGGCCGTCATCATCGCCGCCAACGATCTCTACAGCCAGGTCTTCACCATCGTCTCGAAGGGTGTGCTGATCACCATCTTCGTCACGCTGGTCGGTTTCGCGCTGGCCAGCGGCATCGGATTGCTGCTGGCGCTGATGAGCCTTTCGGGGTCGTTGATCCTGCGTCAGACCGCCCGGTTCTATGTCGAGATCATCCGCGGCATCCCGATCTTGGTTCTGCTGTTCTATATTGCCTTTGTCGGAGCACCGTCATTTGTCGCGCTGTGGAACTGGATATCGGCGCCGCTTCAGGATGCTGGCCTGATCGGTGAGATGAAGGTCCGTGACCTGTCGCTGCTATGGCGCGCCATCATCGCCCTGACCATCGGTTATTCGGCATTCATTTCGGAAGTCTTCAGGGCGGGCATCCAGTCCGTCGATCCCGGCCAGGTCGAAGCCGCCAAGGCGCTCGGGCTGTCGCGCTTTCAGCGTTTTCGGCTGATCATCCTGCCGCAGGCGATCCGCACCATCCTGCCGCCGCTGGGCAATGACTTCATCGCCATGGTGAAGGATTCCTCGCTGGTCTCGGTGCTCGGCGTTGCCGACGTCACCCAGATGGGCAAGGTTTACGCGTCCGGCTCTTTCCGGTTTTTCGAAACCTATTCGGTGGTGGCCTATATCTACCTGATCATGACCGTCGGCCTGTCACTGGCCCTGCGGGCGCTGGAGCGCCGCATGCGCCAGCAACAAACCGGGGCGGGATGATCTAGGCTTTTTCAGCACTCTCCATGAGGTTTTCAAAATTCTTGAAGAAAGAAGATGCGAGCTTCCGCGAAGTACTGGTCACAAGGCGGCTGCCGAGCTGTGCCAGTTTGCCGCCAATATCGGCCTTCGCCGTGTATCGAAGAACTGTTTGCGACCCTTGTTCGGTGAGTTCGACATCAGCGCCGCCCCTGGCGAATCCGGCGACACCGCCATTGCCCTCCCCCTTGAGTGAAAATCCGTCCGGAGCGTTACCCGGATCAAGAGTTACATTGCCACTGAACCTCGCTTTTACCGGTCCGATTTTCAGCAGAACCTTTGCTTCCAGTTCGGTGTCCGAGTGCTTGATCAGTTCCTCGCAGCCGGGGATACACTGCTTCAGGACCTCCGGATCGTTTAGTGCGGCGTAGACTTTGTCACGCGATGCTGAAATCGTGATTTCGTCTTGCAGTTCCATCTAATTTGTTCCTGTCTTTGATTTTTTCATGCTGTGGATTTTGCGGCTGCCGAACGCCCTTTGGTTCGACGCAGGCCGACAATCTCGGCAAGTATCGAAAGAGCGATTTCATCGGGGGTAATCGCACCGATGTTCAATCCTGCCGGCGCGCGCAGCGTTTCGGCTCGTGCAGACGGAATGCCTTCAGCGACAAGCTGTTCCCGTAAAGAATTCGCTTTGAGATGACTTCCGACAAAGGCGATGAATTCGCTCGTGAAGCGTAACGAAGCACGAAGCGCTGCAAGGTCACCCTGACCCTGCGTGGCAACCACTACGTAGCGCTGGCGACGATCCGTGATGACGGGTTCGAAACCTTCGATCCGGCGATCGGCTTCTGGAAACCGGCTCTGGTCGGCTGCCGGCGCACACACCACACAGGAGAAGTCAAAGCGTTTGCCGAGATCTGCAAGCGCAATTGCCACCGGGCTTGCGCCAAAGATGATCAGTTCCGGTTTCGGCAATACCGGTTCGACAAAGACATCCATTGTTCCCTTGCTTGGGCACATGTTACGAGCGAAAAGAACTCCATCACGCTCGTCCCCGGCGGAAAGACCGCTGTCATCCAGCAAGTCTTCCGGCTGGATCGAGACCAGCCGGGCCTTGCCGTCGTCGATGGCTTCTTTTGCCGCTTTCGACACAGCCGAGCGGGCGCAACCGCCGCCAATCCAGCCGCTCAAAATGGTGCCGTCGGCCCCGATCAACGCCTTTGCGCCGGGTTTGGCGGCTGTTGCGGAGACAGTGCGAACAACTGTTGCCAATGCATATGCTTCGCCGGAAGCCTTCAGCTCCGGCACAAGATCGAGAAGATCTGCTTCCGAGTTCATGCAGGTTCTCCTATATCCGGGCCAGATATGGCTCGAGCCGGCCGAGTTTTTCCAAAGTGTTGGCTGGTGCGAAATGATCGAGATACGGCAAGGCCGCTGCCATGCCACGGGCCACTGGTTCATAATCCTGCCAGCCCAATAGCGGATTGATCCAGACGATCCTGCAGCCTCGCTTCTTGAGGCGTTCAAGCTGGCGGGCAATCATATTCGGCGGGTCCGTGTCGTAACCATCCGACAGGATCATCACCACGCTGCGGCCGTTGACCATCTGCGCAGCATACTGATCGTTGAACCGCGCAAGGTTTGTGCCGATACGTGTGCCGCCGCCAAATCCATTGGCCATCAGGCTGAGACGGTTGACAGCCCGCAATGTGTCCCGGTCACGCAGGGCATCACTGATGCGGACGAGACGTGTGTGAAACAGATAGGCGTCGGTGCGCTGGTCGGCGCTGACGAGTCCCTTGAGAAAAGCGAGGAACACCCGCGCATAGACGGTCATAGAACCGGAGACATCAAGCAGAGCGACAAGATGAACCGGGCGGTCCGGCTGACGTGTCTTGAACAATCTGATCGGTTCGCCGCCTGAAGAGATGCTTGCCCGGACGGTACGCCGGAAATCAAGCCCGACGCCGCGTCTAGCCATCCTGCGGCGGCGTGAACGGCGGTCGCGAATGCAGCGTGCCAGGCGCTCGGCGACCAGTTCGGCACGCTTGATATCCTCCGGCGACACGAACTCGCGTAGATCCTGCCGTTCCGATTGATGGGTTCTGGACGCAATCAGCCTGCCTTCTCCGGAAGAGCCGACTTCTTCGTCACTGTCCTGTTCGTCGGGTTGGTCGTGGTTCCCGACCGACTCCGTGCGTTTCGTTTCCTCCAGAATGCCAAATCTCGATCGCGATCCCGACGCGGTTTCCTGATGGGTCGATGCTTCGGCCTTGCCGTCCTTGCTGCGCCCGGCATTCATCCAATAGGCCGTGAACAACTCATCGAACCGTGCGTATCTGTCGGCATTGTCGGCACAGACGGCCTTCATTGCGGAGCGGATTTGCCCTGCATCGCAAGCGTCTATTGCTGCAAGAGCCTGAAGCGTGGCCTCCGTTTCGGCAACCCCCACCGACAGGCCGTTCAAACGCAAATGCGCCATGAAACCGGCAATTCTATCCGCGGTGTTGCGCGCCCTCACAGGGAAACGTGTCACCTGCATCAGGCTGCCTTGCCGGCAAGGCGTTGTGCTACTTCCGTCGGAATGGCTGCGCGGTCGCCCTGTGTCTTCAGAAGGCAGACCAGTGAGGCCTGCAGGGTCACCGGATCCTGCGCCAGATCGTTGACGCCGAGCCCGGCCAGCGCGGCGGCCCAGTCCAACAGTTCCGCCACGCCGGGTTTCTTTTCGAGATCCTCCTTGCGAAGAGCCTGGACAAATCCGACGATCTGCTCGGCCAGACGTGCATTGAGACCGGGGCAGCGTTTGTCCAGGATCGCCAGTTCGGTCCGCCGGTCCGGATATTCGACAAAGGAGTAAACACAGCGCCGCCGTAACGCGTCGGAAAGGTCGCGCGTTCCGTTGGCGGTCAGCACAACAAAAGGCCTGCTGGTCGCTTCGATGGTGCCGAGTTCCGGGATCGAAATCTGGAAATCCGACAGGACTTCCAGCAGATAGGCTTCGAACTCCTCGTCGGCACGGTCGATTTCATCGATCAGCAGCACAGGCGGTTCGACCTGCCGTATGGCTTCCAGCAGCGGCCGAGACAGCAAGAACTTTTCTGAAAAGATCCGTTCCTCGATGTCGTCCGAAGACACACCCTGATCGGTGGCAGCGCGGATGGACAATAGCTGACGCTGATAGTTCCACTCGTAGATGGCCGATGCTGCATCGAGGCCCTCGTAACACTGCAATCGAATAAGGTTAGTGTTCTTGATCTCGGCCAGGGTCTTGGCGACCTGCGTCTTGCCGACGCCGGCGGCCCCTTCCAGCAGTAGCGGCCGGCCCAGCGCCATCGACAGATGCAACGCCATGGTCAGGTCGTCGGAAGCGATGTAGCCAGCTGCCGCCAGGTCAGATTTCAGATCGATCCAGGTCATCTATTGGTGTGAAGCCTGCGGCCAGGCCGCAAGCTTTCTCCATTTCCGCTCAGCCATGCAGACCGAGATCATGGGCAATCTTCCAGATCCGCCAGTGATCATGTGGCATGTGGGATTGCTTCAGACCGAAGCTCTTGAAGGCATCGTGCACGGCATTGGAAAAACACGGCACGCCTCCGACATTGGGACTTTCGCCGACACCCTTGGCGCCGATCGGATGATGCGGGCTCGGTGTCTCAGTGTGATCCGTCGTATAGTGCGGCGTTTCCCATGAAGTCGGCAGGTAGAAATCCATCAGTGTGGCGTTCTTCATATTGCCGAGATCGTCATAGGTGATCTCCTGTGCCATCGCGATGGCCAGTGCCTCGGTCAGCCCGCCATGAACCTGGCCCTCGATGATCATTGGATTGATGCGCGTGCCGCAATCATCCAGAGCATAAAAGGAGCGGATATCGACCTCGCCACTGTCGACATCAATGTCCAGCACGCAGATATAGGCGCCAAACGGATAGGTCATGTTGGGCGGATCATAGTAGCTGACCGCTTCCAGACCCGGTTCGATGCCAGGAATCGCCTGGTTGTAGGAGGCAAAGGCGATGTCCTTCATGGTCTTGAAACGCTCTGGCGCTCCCTTGACTGCAAACCGGTCAACATCCCACTCGACGTCGTCATCATGGACCTCGAGCAGATAGGCGGCGATCATTTGCGCCTTGGCCCGGATTTTCCGGCCGGCCATGGCGGTGGCCGCTCCGGCGACCGGCGTGGAGCGTGATCCATAGGTGCCGAGACCATAGGGCGCGGTGTCAGTGTCGCCTTCCTCGAGGGTTATGTCGTCGGCAGGAATGCCGATTTCCGTCGCTAGAATTTGCGCGAAAGTGGTCGCATGGCCCTGGCCCTGAGAGATCGTGCCCAGACGGGCAATGGCAGATCCGGTCGGATGAATGCGAATTTCGCAGGAATCAAACATTCCAAGTCCGAGAATGTCGCAGTTCTTTACCGGTCCGGCACCGACGATCTCGGTGAAATGGGTCAGGCCGATACCCATCAGTTTGCGGGTTTCGCCTCTCTTGAAGGCTTCCAGCCGCTCAGCCTGCTGTTTGCGCAGACCGGGATAGTCGACAGCCTTCAGCGCCTTGTCCCAGGCGGTGTGATAGTCGCCGGAATCATATTCCCAGCCGAGCGCCGACTGATAGGGAAACTGCTCCTTTTTGATGAAGTTCTTTGCCCGCAATTCGGCTGCGTCCATGTCGAGTTCTATAGCCAGAATCTCGATCATCCGCTCAATGAGATAGGCTGCTTCGGTCACCCGGAAGGAACAGCGGTAGGCGACGCCTCCCGGCGCCTTGTTGGTATAGACCCCGTCAACCGACAGATAGGCGGTCGGGATGTCATAGGAGCCGGTACAGATGTTGAAGAAGCCGGCGGGGAATTTGGTCGGGTCGGCGCAGGCGTCAAATGCGCCGTGATCGGCGGTGACATGCGCCCACAGGCCGGTGATCCTGCCATCTTTTGTGGCGGAGATCCTGCCCTTCATCCAGTAGTCGCGGGCAAAGGCGGTGGCCATCAGGTTCTCCATCCGATCCTCGACCCATTTGACCGGAACACCGGTGACGATCGAGGCGACGATGGAGCAGATGTAACCGGGATAAACGCCGACCTTGTTGCCGAATCCGCCGCCGATATCCGGCGAGACGATGCGGATATTGTGTTCGGCGATGCCTGAAATCAGTGAGGCGACCGTGCGCACCGCGTGCGGTGCCTGAAACGTACCCCAGACCGTCAGCTTGCCGTTGACCTTGTCCATCGAGGCGACACAGCCGCAGGTTTCCAGCGGGCACGGGTGTGTCCGGTGATAGTAGACCATCTCCTCGGCGACGACGTCGGCTTCCGAAATGACAGCCTCGGTGGCATCCTTATCGCCCTGTTCCCAGGTGAAGATGTGATTGTGATGGCGGCGCGGCCCGTGCGCGCCTTCCTTCTGGTCGGCAATGTCTTCGCGCAGAACCGGAGCGTCTTCCTCCTGCGCCTTGAACGGATCAACGACAACGGGAAGCTCCTCATAGTCAACTACGACCAGCTCGACCGCGTCGGCGGCGGCATAACGGTCATCGGCGACGACAAAGGCAACCTCCTGGCCCTGGAACAGAACCTTGCCGTCGGCCAGCACCATCTGCTTGTCACCGGCAAGGGTCGGCATCCAGTGGAGGCCGAGCGGCTCAAGATCTGCTGCCGTCAGGATCGCGTGGACGCCGGGGACGGCCAGCGCCTTTTCGGTGTCGATGGATTTGACCCTTGCATGAGCGTAGGGCGAGCGGACGAAATCGCCGAACAGCATGCCGGCCATCTTGATGTCGTCGACATAATTGCCCTTGCCCTGGGTGAAGCGTGCATCCTCGACTCGCTTGCGCGAGGTTCCAAGGCCTTTGAGCGCTGCGGCGCGTTCGGTCTTGGGGGGTGCCATCTCGTTCATTGCGCTGCCTCCTTGACGGCGTTCATTTCCGCCGCTGCGGCCATGATGGCCTTGACGATGTTCTGGTAGCCGGTGCAACGGCACAGATTGCCGGCCATACCGAACCGGACCTCTTCCTCCGTCGGGTCCGGATTCTCCTGCAGCAGCCGATAGGCCCGGGTGATCATTCCAGGGGTGCAGAAACCACATTGCAGACCGTGATGCTCCTTGAACATCTCCTGCAGTACATGCAGGCCGTCCGGGGTGCCAAGACCTTCGATCGTGGTGATATCGGCGCCGTTTGCCTGGGCGGCAAAGACCGTGCAGGATTTGACCGATTTGCCACCCATGTCGACAGTACAGGCGCCGCAGTGCGAGGTTTCGCAGCCGATATGCGGCCCGGTGATATTGAGATTTTCACGCAGGACGTGGATCAGCAATTCGCGCGGTTCGGCGAGCGTTTCAACCTGCTTGCCATTGACCGTCAGTTTGACGTGCATCTTTCCCATTCGTTCCTCCCGACCCTTCAGGCGCGTGCTGTGGCGCGCTCGATCGCGCGGCGCAGCATGATGCCTGCAACATATTTCTTGAACTCGACCGGCCCGCGATTGTCTTCGGCTGGGTCGATCGCATTGACCGCCGCAGTTACCGCTGCTGAGATAGATGCTTCATCGAGAGCGGTCCCGATCAGCGCCGCGGCCGCTTCTTGCGGGCAGACCGGCGTATCGGAAAGGTTGGTCATGGCGATCGAAGCGGCGGTGCAGTTGCCGCCGTCCTTTTCGATCAGCACCGCAGACGCGGCGGTTGCGTAATCGCCAATCTTGCGCTTCTGTT
This sequence comes from Hyphomicrobiales bacterium, assembly GCA_021775495.1. Classification (GTDB taxonomy): domain Bacteria; phylum Pseudomonadota; class Alphaproteobacteria; order Rhizobiales; family Rhizobiaceae; genus JAJFHT01. Next base: position 10,319 of record JAJFHT010000359.1, read on the forward strand.
TCTCGTAGGCGTATCCGCCTTTTTTTGACTTGAAGGAGATGGAGGTCAGGATCTCGTCATCCTGGCGTTCGGTGAAATAGGCGGCCTCGTAGAAGCTCCGTGCGGCAATATCACGCGAACCGTTTGGCCCGACGACGGTGTAGCTCGCGTCGAGGCATTGCATCAGGCCAGGCATGTCATTGCCGGGATCGCCATTGGCGACGTTGCCACCGAGCGTGCCGACATAACGAACCTGCGGATCGGCGATCTGCAATGCCGCTTCGCGGACAATCGGAGCCATTGAGAATAGCGCCTCGTTGGCGATCAGTTCGTGCTGGGTGACCATCGCGCCGATGGTGACGTTCGCACCGCTAACGGTGATCGATTTCAGATCGTTGATGCCCTGAAGATCGATCAGGTGATCAAGATCGGCCATGCGCAGTTTCATCATCGGAATGAGGCTGTGGCCTCCGGCGATGACACGCGCGCCGTCACCAAAATCGACAAGCAGTTTGACGGCAGCGCCTACGCTATCCGGCCGGTGATAGTCGAATGATCCGGGTATCATCCGTTCCTCCCAAGTTCCTTGGCTGGCAAAGCGACTGCCGTGCCAAGGCTCAATAATCATTGATGGGATGTGTCGGTCGAGCGGCTGCGCACCAGACCCGTACTGAATTGCACCAAATGCGAATAGCCTGCACGAAACGCGAGAAGTTAGACCCATTCCTGGGTAGATTGAAACGTTTGATGGAGCCAAATCGGTTTACCGGCTAGACGCGAAGCGCAGTGCGATGCAGCGCATCGGGCAAGCTTTGCAACGACGTCCGGTGAGCCGATTTGGCCCACCGAAGGCCGGCTTTTCAGGCTCGCTGGACGTCGTTAGGCTTTACTTGTGGTCGTAAAGACCACTGCTTAAAGCCTGCCTCGCTAGCAAACCTGAAAAGCCAGTCAAACGATTCAATCTATCCAGGAATGGGTCTAAAGACCCAAAGCCTCGCGAAGCGGGTTCACCCGTGAGCGGCTGACCGGTACCGTATTCAGTGATGCGATGCCGTCGAACAGGCATGCACCATTGTCTTTGCGGCGCTCGAAGCCGGAGACATGATCGATATTGACCAGATAGCTGCGATGGGTGCGATGGAAAACCGGTGCCGGCAATCGTTGCTCCGCCGTCGATATCGACCAGGGGCAGAACAGTTTTTCATCGCGCACGTAAAGCACAGTATAATGCCCCTCTGCACGGACGGCGGCGATGTCACCACTTGAGATGAAGTGGGTTTTCTTGTCCTGCTCATAAGGTACGCGGATCGGAATGCGGCCTGCCTCAGGAACAAAAGGCAACTCGGCTTCGCCGTGTTCGTCGAGCATCTTCTCATCGGCATTTCCAGCAACGGTCGCATCTGCTGACGCCTCGCGCGAAGGCAGGACGAAGGTCACAGCCGAGAGCAGGAAGGTTCCGCAAATGACGAAAGCGGCAAGGGTCACGATCAGCGCCAGCACGCCGTTTTCGATCGTCGGGGTGAAATCGGTCGTTGCCGGGATGGATCCGAACCCGGTCCAGAACATTGCCATGTAGTGCACAATCGCAACGGAAAGCGCGAACACTACAGTAGCAAAAAGAATGTTCTGTTTTGTCCGCCGGCCATAACCGACCCAGATCGCGGCGATGCCTAGAACAACCGCGAGCAGGGTGGACAGGATGGCTCCCGCCGGCGCGAACACCGGAAGGCAGCCGCGCATGCCGGCCATGCCGACATAATGCATCGCGATGATACCAAATCCGAGCAGGCCGCCGGCCGCGACCATGATTTTCGGCGTTCGGGGAACGAAATGCAGCAGTAGCAGCGCCGTACCGGCGAGCAGCACCGCGATCAGTACCGATCCGAGTGTGTACAGCGCATCATAATAGACTGTCACCGGAAAGCGCATGGCGAGCATGGCGACAAAATGCATCGACCAGATGCCACCGCCCAAGGCAAACGAAGCCATGACCACCAGAGCCTTGCGCCGGTTCTGCGACAGCGCAGAAATGCCGTTCGTCAGGGTCAGGCCGGTGAACGCCGCCATGAAGGAGATCGCGACGGAGGCGGTAACAAGCGGCAGATCGTAGCTGTAGTCGAGCATGCGCCGATTTTACCGGGAAACGCGCGAATGGAAACCACTGGCTGCTTTACCGCCTGATTTTAGCCAAAATCACTTGGCTACGCACCGGTTGCCGGAGATTCTCTTGTCGCCAAGGCACTTGCATTGCCCTCGGACCAGACGCGCGCCGCGCGGGCAGCGGCAGGTGCCGAGCACCACGATCTGGCCGCCCTTGCAGGCAAGGAGGAAATCGTTCTGGCGGTTGCCGGAAAGCGCCTGGCACTTGTAGTTTGCGCGGCCGAGGCGTTTGCGCTGGGTCGTCGGCGGGCACTCGCAGGCATTTCCCACAACCGTACCTCCCTGGCAGATCACGCCCGCTGTCTGGCAGCGGAAAGATTTAACCGAAATGGCCTGTCGAACATGGCCGGCGGGGCAGATGCATTGCCCGTCCCGTAGGGTGCCACGATGGCAGGAAATGTCCGTTACGCAGCGGCGAAGCCTCTTGTCATATTTCTCGGTTTCGCTGCAGAAGGTATCCGGTACAT
>JAJFHT010000360.1 GCA_021775495.1 Hyphomicrobiales bacterium
GTGATTTCGATCTTGCGCGGTTTCATTTCTTCCGGAATTTCGCGTTTCAGATCGATGTGAAGCAAACCGTCCTTCAGCGCGGCGCCGCTGACTTCGACAAAGTCGGCCAGTTGGAAACGACGCTCAAAACTGCGGCTGGCGATGCCACGATAAAGCAGATTGGACTCTTCGCCTTCCTCGCGGTCCTTCCGGTCACCCTTGATCGTCAGAACATTGCGGTGTGCTTCAAGCGAGATGTCGTTTTCGGAAAACCCTGCGACGGCCATGGTGATGCGGTAGGCATCGTCGCCGGTCCGCTCGATATTGTACGGCGGATAGGTCTGGGCGCCCTCCGGCTGTGCCAAAGAGTCAAGCATCGTGAAAAGACGGTCGAAACCGACAGTCGAGCGATAAAGTGGTGAAAAATCTACATGGCGCATGGATTGCCCTCCTTTGAGCGACACGAGTTGCGTTTGACCGGCGATCAGAACCCATTCTGGCGTTCTGCTTGCGGTCAGCGGCCCCGTTTGGCGGCCGCATGAATAATTTGGGGAGCCTTGCGGCGCAATTCAAGATCAACGGTCATCCGGTCGGCAATCGATGCGGTGATCGAAATGAACACCAGATGAACGGATGTTTCGGATTGTGTTCAGCCGCCGGGTTCTACAACAGGCCATCAGTTACCCGATCGGGCAAACAACCACATGGTTGGCAAAGCGAGATCGGAAACCCAATTGGTCCGGGTGTAACGTCCCTTCCTCCCGGGTCATGCTGGCCGGAAGCCGCATCATGCGGCTTCCGGCCTTATACCTGTGGTTCTTGGCATATTTCATTTGGTTTGCGGATCGAGAGCAGATTTTCCTTTGCTTTTGCCGGCGCAGCTTCCTATCAGGAATGATGACCCAAGGTGCCCGCTTCCCTGCCCATGACTGACCAACTGATAGACATCCCCGAAAACCCGATTCCCGAGCGCACGACGTCCGGAACCTTCCAGACCCGTGACGGCAAGAAAATCCGCTACGCCACTTTCGCGCCCGCCGGCCGGCCGCATAAAGGCACGGTGATCATTCTGCATGGGCGCAACGAGTGTATCGAGAAGTATTTCGAAACCGTTCGCGATTTCTCCAAGCGGGGGCTCGGCGTTGCCACCTTCGACTGGCGCGGCCAGGGCGGGTCCGACCGGGTGATCCGAGACAGCATGCGTGGTCACATTGGCGATTTTTACACACATGTCTCCGATCTTGAGCAGTTCATCGCGGATATTGTGTTGCCGGACTGCCGCGCACCCTATTATGTGCTGGGCCATTCCACCGGATCGCTTGTCGCCCTGCTGGCCACACCGAGGCTGATCAATCGGGTCCGGCGAATGGTGCTGTGCGCGCCGCTATTGTCGTTTTCCGCTTCGTCCGTGTCGATGCGCACCCTTGAATTGATTTCAGGCTTCCTGCGCCGGATCGGATTCGGCCGCATGTACATGGCCGGCGGTCCGCGGCCACGCGAAACCAGGCCCTTCGCCACCAATGTGCTGACAACCGATCGCGATCGTTACATGCGAAATGCCGCGCTGTTTGAAAAGGCCCCGGAACTGGCCCTGGGCGGACCGACCGTATCCTGGGTGCACGCCGCCTTGCAGGCGGCAAGAATCGTCAAGGGTCGGGTGTTCATGGCCAACATCAAGATTCCGGTGCTGATCGTATCCGCCGCGGCGGATACGGTTGTCTCGACGACTGCAATAGAAAAATATGCCGACCGTCTCCGTTCCGGAGCATTGATCACGATCGACGGAGCGCGGCATGAAATCCTGCAGGAATCCGATACCTATCGCGAGCAATTCCTCGCAGCGTTCGATGCGTTCATTCCGGGAACCGATCCGACACCGTAGTCACTTCACGGTTAGCTTGAAGCGTGTCGCGGCTCTACTGCTGGAGGACCGTTAACGCGGCCTCATGCAATTTCGCCGTTGCTGCAGCAACGATGGTTCCGCCCTTTTCCGCCGGTTCGCCGCGCCAGTCGGTGACAACGCCGCCGGCCTGCTCGATGATCGGAATCAGGGCGACAATATCGTAGGGCTGGAGATCGGGCTCGACCACCAGATCGGCATATCCGGCGGCAACCATGGCAAAGGCATAACAATCCACGCCGTAGCGCGACAATTTAACCATGCTTTCCAACCGGTCAAAGTTCTGCCGCTGATCATTCTCGTAGAGCGCCGGACTCGTGGTGAACAATGTCGCGTCTTCCAGCCGGACCGTGTTGCTGGTCGTCAGTACCCGGTCGTCGCCCGGCCCTTCATAGAGGGCCGTTTTTCCGTCGGCCATGTAAAGCTCTCGGGTAAACGGCTGGGACATGATTCCGGCTATCGCATCACCATCCCGGGTCAGCCCGACCAGCGTTCCCCAGGTTGGCAGACCCGATATGAACGCGCGGGTGCCATCGATCGGATCGATGATCCAGACATGCTGACTGGAGAGATTCTCCCCGCCATGCTCCTCACCGAGAATACCGTGTTCGGGAAAACGGTCGTTGATCAGGCGCCGGATCACCCGTTCTGTCTCCCGGTCGGCTTCGGTGACGGGGTCGAACCCGCTCGACAGCTTGTTGTGCACCTCACCTGACTGGCGGAACCGCGGCAGTGACTCCCTGGCGGCGTGAAGCGCAATGTCACGCAGAAATTCAGCAGAAATCTGCATATATGTCTCCAAAGTGGCTATTCGGTGAGAAATGAGGGGCGTTCATCGTCTACAATTCCAATACCGGGTGCGACGGCTGAAAGCCATCATTTCCATGATTTATCATGGATACGGCTTGACTTTTGTGCAACGCAACATAAATTAGGAAATGGAAGGGTTGATCCCTTCCATGCCCAATTTGGGCGTTTCCTCCCTAGACTTGGACCGCGTCGTTCGATCGATGCGGTCTTTTTTTAGCGGCGGTTACCGGTGTCGCAAAATCGCCTATTCTGCCGCCAGCGGCAGGTTTGAAAGTTCCTCCAGGGGAATGGCAATCAACTCGGCCGCAAACCGCATAAGATCATCTGCCAGAGCCGTGAACCCATCCGTTTTCCGATAGGTTCTCTCATTCACGTAAAGGCCGCGATTGACCTCGACCTGCAATGCGTGCAGCCCGCGGGCGGGCCGGCCATAATGCTCGGTAATGAATCCGCCGGCATAAGGCCGATTGTGAGCAACCGTATATCCCATGGCACGCAAGATCGCGATAGCGCGGGCAGACAGTGCCCCCGAGGCTGATGTGCCGAACCGGTCACCGACAATGAAATCGGGTTTCAGCCCTGAATCGCCGAGCCGGATGCTGCCGGGCATCGAATGGCAGTCGATCAGTACCGCATGGCCAAAACCCGCATGGGTGTTCGTCAGCAATCGGCACAACCGGGCGTGAAAAGGCTTATAGACCGCCTCGACACGCAGAACCGCCTCGCTGAGCGGCAGCCGGCGCGCATAGATGTTCTGCCCCTCCCCGACCAGACGCGGCACGGTTCCCAGTCCGCCGGCAACACGTGCCGATCTGGTATTGGCAAAAGACGGGACGGGATCCCGGAACATCCGTGGATCGAGTTCCCATGGCTCGCGATTGACGTCGAGATAGGCGCGCGGAAAATTTGCGCAGATCAGCGGCACCCCCAGTTCGGTCACGCCGGCAAACAACTCGTCGACATAATAGTCCTCGGAGCGTCGGATGGCATCGCGGTCCAGCCGCGCCAGCTGCAAAAAACGTTCCGGGTAGTGGCGGCCGCTGTGCGGAGAGCTGAAAACGAAAGGCACCAGCTGCTCGTCGGGACCATACACCTCGAACGGCGGATGCGCCTGGAAATCCTCCGCCACCATCAGGGCCACCCGCGCAAATGCATTTCATTTATCGTCATGATTTGAAACTGCCATTTGAGAGACCTACTGTCCAGCACATGAGCCGGCGAAATCACTGGGCGTTGAACGGGTCAAAGCACAGGCCCCAAAGGGTCTTGCAACCGCCCGCAGCATTGCGCATGTTAGTCAGTGACTTGGAATCGGCACCGTCCACTTGACCGATATTCACCTGATATTTACCGGACGGTCGGCATAAGCGGGTCGGGTTATGTGAAAAGGAGCGGTCTTGTAGATCGCTCGCTGCTGAGGCGGATAATAAGATGACACGGATTCTTCTTGCTGAAGATGATGAGGATATGCGGCGCTTTCTGGTCAAGGCATTGGAGCGCGCCGGCTACACCGTGACCGATTTTGACAATGGCGCCAGCGCCTATGAGCGTTTGCGCGAGGAACCCTTTACCCTGCTGCTGACGGATATCGTCATGCCGGAGATGGACGGGATCGAACTGGCCCGCCGGGCCACCGAAATCGATCCCGACCTGAAGGTCATGTTCATCACCGGCTTTGCAGCGGTCGCACTCAATCCGGATTCCAAGGCGCCGAAAGACGCCAAGGTTCTGTCAAAGCCGTTCCATCTGCGCGACCTGGTGGACGAGGTGGAAAAACTGCTGAAAGCCGCCTGATCACCCGGCAATTGAACATGATTTCAGCGTCATTGAGCCGGTTATCGCCGGCTCATTGAATTGCTCTGGTAATGCCCTGAAAAACAGTTGACGCCGCGCACCGTTTTGTGGTGTACCCGCGCTCTGAGGCGCTGCGGTTGGGAATTTGCCGGATCAAAGTGCTTCAAGGGCGTATAGCTCAGCGGGAGAGCGCCTCGTTGACATCGAGGAGGTCCCTGGTTCAATCCCAGGTACGCCCACCATTCCCTCCATTTCCCAAATGTTGAAGTTCGGCCTCAGGCCGCTGCCGGTTTCGCAGCATCTGGAACGCGCACCTTCACATGCGCCCGGACCCGCTCGATCAGTGAAACGATCTCGGGCTCCGGTGTGGCATTCTGCTGGTGATAGGCTGCCGTCGTTTCGATAATGAGATCGACGACATCGGGAAAACAGCCGCAGCAGCGGCCGCGTTTGTTCATCGCGTGATAGACCTGTACCGGCACGATCAGACGCCAGGGGTCGGCGTCGAGAAGGTCGACGATCGCCTCCTCGATCTGGTTTCGTTTCAGCACATTGCAGTGACAGACGATCATGGGTTCACGCGTGATTTCGCCAGGTTCACTCCGCCGCAGGATGGCGGAATCTCACCGGTAGAAACCTCACGGGCGTTTCTTTGTCAAGAAAAGATCGTTTGAAAACAATAGTTTAGAATAATTCTAATCTTTGGATAGAGCGAAACCGAAGGCAGCTCAAAGAAAAACCGCGCGGGACAGGCCCGCGCGGCATGAAGATTCTGTCTTTTGCCGGAGCGCTTACTGGCGCGCCAGTTCTTTCCAGTTGCCACCCTCGATCTTCGAGATGATGATCAGATCACCACCCTGATGGTCGGCACCGTAATTGACCGGCACACCGGCAATCTTGTCTTCATAGACCAGACCCTCGACACCCTTGCGGAAGGAATCGACCGTCAGGTCCTTGCCGGCAGCCTCGAGCGCCCGGACAAAGCCTTCAGCTGCGGAGCGGCCGAGCAGAGCGCCGGTGCCCGGAAATTCGCCGAATTCGGCCTGGTACTCGTCGACCCAGCCTTTGACCTCGGGGTCACCCATGCGGGCAACGATATCGGACCAGCCGGATGCGGCGTAGAAGCCTTCGGTGATGCCACCGGGAACCTTGGCGATGGCAGTGTGGAATGCCGCCGAAGAACCGATGAAGTTCACATCGCTCCAGCCAAGCTTCTTGGCGGTGCCGAGCACCGTGATGGTCTGACGCACACCGAGTGCCGTTGCCACGATCTGACAGCCGGAATCCTTCAGCTTGGTCAGCGAGCCGACAAAATCGCTCTCGTCGCCCTTATGCGTGGTTTCATCGGCAAAGGTCAGGCCCATTTCCTCGGCCTGATCCTTGGTGCCTTCCTTGATTTCCTTGCCGAAGTCGATCGGCAGATACATTGCGCAGACCTTCTTGGCACCGGTTTCGCCGGCAAGATATTTTATGCCGTTGCGCATCTGGTCGTAATAAGAGGAAAAGCCGGCATATTTCAGATCGAGCGGATCACCCAGCATCTGGCGGGCAGCCGACAGCGGCGAAAAGTTGGGGATGTTCTTGGCTTGCTGCAGCTTGAACCCGGCAATGTTCATGGATGTGCCGAGCGACAGCAGCATCGCGAAGACCTTGTCGGAATTGATCAGCTTGTTGTAGCCCTGCATCGCTTTGGGCATCTGGTAGCTGTGATCCTCGACAATGAAACGGATGGTGCGGCCATGCACGCCGCCCTTATCGTTGATCTTCTTGAAATACTGGTTTGCGGCATTGGTGGCGGGTGCGCCAAAGGCGGCAAAAATACCCGACAGGTCATTGTTCGAGCCGACAAGGATTTCCGTATCGGTTACACCTTGGTCGGCGTGAGCGGCGGACGCCATTCCGGCGGCAACGCTCAAAGCAAGCAGTGATTTGGCAATTCTGTATTTCATGGGTATCTCCTCCCGTTAGGTTGTTCCATGTACTCTCAAGTGTACATCTCGTCGATCAGCGTCTTGTGTTTCTTTTCCACAAAACCGCGTTTCAATTTCATCGTCGCTGTCAGTTCGTCATCTTCGGCGGTCAGCAGCACATCAATCAAGCGAAATTCCTTGATTTGTTCGACTCGGGCAAATTCGCGGTTGGTCTCGTCCACGACGCTTCCGATAAGATCGCGAATTTCGGTCGCGGCGCACAAGGACTTGAAATCATTGAACGGCACCCGCCGATCCTGTGCGAATTTTTCGACATTCTCCTGATCGATCATGATCAGGCAACTGAGAAATTTGCGTTTGTCGCCAATCACCACCGCGTCTGAGATATAGGGTGAAAATTTCAGCCGGTTCTCTATTTCTGCCGGTGTGATGTTCTTGCCGCCGGCGGTGATGATGATGTCCTTGACCCGGCCGGTGATCGACAGAAATCCCTGATTGTCGAGTTGCCCGACATCGCCGGTTTTGAGCCAGCCGTCCTCGGTGACCGTCTCTTCGGTCTTGTCGGGTTTGTTCCAGTACCCCTTGAAGACATTGCCGGCGCGGTACTGGATTTCGCCATCGGCGGCGATGCGTATCTCGCCTCCCGGAACAGCGGGGCCGACTGTTCCGACCTTGTTGTGGTCGAAACTGTTGACCGAAATGATGCCGGAACTCTCGGTCATGCCGTAACCCTCGAAGATCGTCACGCCGATCGACTGGTACCAGCGCAGAAGATCCGGTGAGATCGGCGCGGCACCGGTCGTTCCGCGCCGCAGCCGGTCCATGCCCAGCATACGGCGCAGGTTCTTGAGCACCAGGAAGTCCCAGAAGCGATAGGCAAGTTGCGTTGCCGGCGGAACCGGTTTGCCTTCGGCAAGATATTCGGCACGGGCGGCACCAACCTTTGCAGCCTGCCTGTAGGCCCAGCGGCCGAGAGGTGTGGCATCGCCGGCAAGGATCGACACACGTGAATAGATCTTTTCCCAGACGCGCGGCACCGCAGTGAAGACATGCGGGCTGACTTCCTGGACATTGTCGAACACCGTCTCCGGGCTTTCGGCAAAGTTCACCGTTGATTTGAAGGCAATCGGTGTGAAGACGGAAATCAGCCGTTCAAGGATATGGCAAAGCGGCAGAAAGCAGACCTGCTCGTCGGTTTCGATCACCGGAAGTGTCGCCGGAGCCGTCGACAGTGAATAAATGATGTTCTCGTGCGAAATCATCGCGCCTTTCGGCGGTCCCGTGGTTCCGGACGTGTAGACCAGAATGGCTGTTTCGTCCGGAGTGGAGCGGGCGATTTCCTCCTCGAAGTGATCGGGATTGTCCTTCAGGAAGGCGCGCCCCGCGGCATAGAGTTCATCGAGGAAAATGATCCTTTCGTGCGAGAAATCATGCAATCCGTCGCGGTTCAGCACGATCGCCTTGCTCAGGCCCGGCATATTGGCCTCGACTTCCAGAAACTTGTCGAGCTGCTCGTCGTTCTCGATCAGCAGAAACCGGCTGTCGGAATCATTGACAAGATATTCCAGCTGTTTTGCCGAATCCGTCGTGTAGACGCCCGATCCGATACCGCCGACGCATTGCACGCCAAGATCGGCATAGACCCATTCCTTGTTGTCCTCCGACAGGATGGAAACCACTTCCCCGCGCTTCAGTCCCAGCGAGACAAGGCCAAGGCCAATCAGCCGCGCATGCTCGTAGAAATCATTCCATGAATAGGACAGCCAGATGCCGTAGTCCTTTTCCCGGTGGGCGATCCGCTCTCCAAGCTCCTCGGCGCGCTGGCGAAACAGCTTTGCCAGCGTGTCGCACCCGTCGAAATAATAGGGTCCGGGTTTGGAAAGATCGGCATTTATCGTGACGCCGGCAAGTGTCGTCTGCTGGGGGATTTTCTCGGCAATCGTCATGCTGTCTGGTCTCCCTATCGCCAGGTCTTCTTCTGTTTCCACCGCTTCTGGCCGCGCTGGCTCTCCTCCTGAACACCCAGGTAGAATTCCTGCACATCCTTGGACTGTTCAAGCCGTCTCGCATCATCGGCCATGACGATGCGGCCAAGCTCCATGACATAACCGTAGTCGGCCACGTCCAGTGCCACTTTCGCATTCTGCTCGACCAGCATCATCGTCACGCTCTGCTCGCGGTTGAGTCGTTTGATGATGGTGAAAATCTCCCTCACCAGCAATGGTGAAAGCCCGAGACTGGGTTCGTCCAGCAGCATGATCTGCGGGCTCGACATCAGGCCACGGCCGATCGCCAGCATCTGCTGCTGGCCGCCGGACAGCGTTCCGGCCTGCTGCTTGCGGCGTTCGGCAAGGATCGGGAAATAGCTGTAGACCATGGCCTCGTCCTGTTTGATCTTGTCGCTGTCATTGCGCACATAGGCGCCCATCTTCAGGTTTTCCTCCACTGATAGCAGTGGGAACACTTCACGCCCCTCGGGTACATGGACGATGCCGGAGCGGACGATCCGATCCGGTTCATTGCCGGCAATATTCTTGCCATTGTGCATGACCTGCCCCTTTTCCGGGTCCATCACCCCGGAGATGGTTTTCAGCAAGGTCGTCTTGCCAGCTCCATTGGCGCCGAGCACGCTGACGATCTGCCCCTTGCGCACTTCGAGACTGACGCCGCGGATCGCCATGATCGGCCCATAGTAGCTCTCGAGATTCTTGACCGACAGAACCGGTGCCGTATCGCCTGCACTGCTCATGCGTCCGCCTTCTCGTTTTCCAGTGGAGCGCCGATATAGGCTTCCACAACCGCCGGGTGGTTCTGCACTTCCGCAGGTGTCCCGAGCGCCAGCGTCTTGCCGTCGGCAAGCGCCAGCACCCGGTCGCTCACCGAAGAGACCAGATGCATATCGTGTTCGACCATCAGCACAGTGATGCCCATCTGTTTCTTGATGTCCTCGATCCAGAAGGCGACATCCTGGGTTTCCTCCACCGACAGGCCGGAGGCTGGCTCATCCAGCAGAAGAAGCCGCGGCTCCAGCGCCAGCGCCCGTCCCATTTCCACGACCTTGCGGACCCCGTAAGGCAGGCCGGCAATATATTTTTCCCGGTAGGGCTGGAGATCGAGAAAATCGATGACCTTCTCCACGGCCTCCCGGTGCAGGTGCTCCTCACTGCGAACGAATGGCGTGAACAGCAGATTGGTGATCAGATTGCCAGACCGGTGCCGGTGCCGCCCGACCAGCAGGTTCTGTAGAACAGTCGCCTGATCGAACAGTTCGATGTTCTGGAATGTGCGGGCAATGCCAAGCGTTGCGATGTCATGCGGCTCGCGATTCAGGATGGACTTGCCATCGATCCTGATGTCGCCTTCAGCCGGATCGTAGAACCGTGAAATCAGATTGAACAGCGTCGACTTGCCGGCCCCGTTGGGGCCCACCAAGGCGAACACTTCGCCTTCCTCGACATTGAAGGAGACCTTGTCGACCGCAACGACACCTCCAAAGCGCAGCGTCACATTGTCGATTTCCAGCAGGCTCATCGCATACGCTCCGTTTTCAGATAACTCTTCTGTCGCCGGAACATGTCCCGCCGGTAAAACGGGAAAAGCTCGAAATAGGTTCTGATCTTCAGCCAGCGGCCATAGATGCCCATCGGTTCGAACAGTATGAAGCCGATCAGAATCAGGCCGAACAATGCCGATTCGAGCCCTGGGATAGCGATTGATCCGAGGCCCAGGGTACTACCCAGAAAATCACGACTCAGCGCGATCGCCTGGGGCAGCAGCGCCACGACGATCGCGCCGAAAAAGGCGCCGTGAATGGTGCCCAGTCCGCCGACCACTATCATCAGCAGCAGCTGGATCGAGATAATGATGTTGAAGGTCTCATTGTTGAAGAAGCCGGCGAAGTGCCCCATCATCGCCCCGGCCAGACCGGTGACGGCGGTGGACATTCCGAAAGCCGTCGCCTTGGTCAGAGCGATATTGATGCCCATTGCCTGCGCCGAAACTTCCGAATCGCGTACCGCGGCAAAGGCTCGGCCAAGCGGCGAGCGCAACAGATTGCGGTAGAGCAGCAGAACACCGATGACGATCGCCAGGGTCAGCCAATAGAAAGCCTCCGGGGTCGAATAGCGTTCGATCTCGAAACCGAACAGCGTGATATTGGGAGAAAACATCCCTGAAATACCGCCGGTCAGCGGTTCAGCAATAACAATGAGATCTTCAGTCAGGATGGCAATGGCCAGCGTGCCGATCGCCAGATAGATCCCGTGCAGCCGTGTCATCGGGATGGCGATCAGCGCGCCGACAACGCCCGAAATGAGGCCGGCCAGCGGAAAAGACAAAATGAACGGAAGTCCCAGCCGCTCCTGCAGCAGCACATTGGCGTAACAGCCTACGGCGAGGAAGGCCGCGTGGCCCAGACTGGCCTGCCCGGTGTGGCCGACCAGTATCATCAGCCCCATTCCAGCCAGTGCCCAGATCAGCACATTGATAATCTCACCGAGAAAAAATTCGCTGAGCAGCCACGGAAGCGCCACCATGATCACCACCAGCAGGCCATACCAGAAAGCCTGCGGACCATGTTTGAAAAGATCAATGTCGCGGTCGTAGCTGGTTTTGAAGACGATACGCATTGTTGCCTACACCTTCTTCCTGTGGACCTGGGCAAGAATACCGTGCGGTCGGAACACAAGGATCAGGAACAGCAGAAGATATGGTGCGATCTGCGAGTAGCCGGCGGCAATGTAGTAGGAGGCAAACGGCTCGATCAGGCCGACAATCAAGCCGCCCAGCAACGCGCCCGGAAGACTGCCAAAACCACCGATCACCGCTGCCGCGAACGCCTTGATGCCAAGCAGGCCGGCCGACGGATCTATGGAACCTTTCGAGGCGAACAGCACGCCGGCGATCGCCGCCACGGCTCCGGCCAGCGCCCAGATCAGCGAATGAACCCGCTTGACCGGAATGCCCATATAATAAGCCGCAAGCTGGTTTTGCGACGCCGCCTGCATGGCCACACCGAGCTTGGTGACGTTGAAATAGAAATAGAGCAGCAAAGTCGCCACGGCGGTGACGATCACCACCAGAACCTCGTCGAGGCCCAGCACGAGCCCTCCCAGATTAACGTCCTTGCCGGCAATCGGCGATTGCAGCGAAACCGGTTCATGCCCCCAGATCGCGCCGGCTGCAAAGCGCAGGACAAAACCCAGCGCGATCGTCAGGATCACCACCGCAATTTGCGACTGCCCGAACATCCGGCGCAATACCAGCATGTCCAGCAGATATCCGAACACACCCATGATCAGAATCGCGATCGGAACCGAGACCCAGAACGGAAGGCCCATATATTCCGCATTGGTCAGCCCGAGCGTGATAAACGCGCCGAGCATCATGAAATCGCCCTGGGCGAAGTTGACCGCCTCGGTGGCCTTGTAGATCAGAACGAACCCGAGCGCGATCAGGCCGTAGACACAGCCATTGGCAAGTCCGCTCACAATGAGCTGCAGAACGTCCAAGACGCAAATCCTCCCTTGGGGTCATTGCCCCGCTGATGCCCGCGCGATCTGACGCCGCGCCTGCGTATACTCAAACATGCCACTGCGATCCGCAAGCGGTGGTTGTGGAACCGCTACGGAGCGATGAATACCTTTCCATTCGGTTTGGCCAGTTCCTCAACCAGCCGGTCCATTACCTCATTCAACGGTATGCAGGCTGTGACGTCGGTCTTCCAGGCGCCGGATGCAAACCGTTTCTGGGCCGCACGTATGGTCGCCAGCTTGCGCAACAAAGGTGTCCGGCCAAACCAGTCCGTCAGCCAGAAGCCTTCGATGCGCTTGCGCATGAAAATCATCTGTCCGGGCTCTTCGATGCACGGATTTTCCAGGTCGAGTCGGCCGTAAATCACCCAACGCGCCCGATCCGGCATGACATGAAAAATATGCGAGGCCTGGGGGCCGGTGACAGCGTCAAGCAAAACACGCGGTTTTTCCTGTTTCATCACCGCAGCCAGTTGCGTCTCGTAGTCGCCGGCCTCGGCATTGAGCACATGGGCAGCCCCCAAGCTGGTGAGCAGCGGGATCTGTTCATCGCGCCGGACAATCGCAATGGCGCGGTAACCTTCATCACGTGCGATCCCGATCAGCAATTTGCACAGCTGGCTGGCGCCGGCAGTCAGCACGAATGCCTTGGCGCCGCTTTGCTTGACAATGTCGAACATCGCCAGCGCGGTCAGCGGATTGACGATCATCGCGGCACCGTCTTCATCACGCACCCCGTCACGCAACGGGATACAGGTGATTGCATCGACAACCGCGAATTGGGCCCACGATCCCGTCCCATTCGGACCCGAGGCGAAAGCCACACGTTTGCCTTTCAACCGGCCCGCCATGAATCCGGAACCGGTTGCAACCACGTCTCCGACACCTTCGAAACCGGCCGGCTTGCCCTTTTCACGCGGCTGACCATAGACCCCCCTGATAAAGGCAACATCGGACGGGTTGACCGAACCAAGACGCACCTTGACCAGCACCTGCCCGGGCCCCGGTTGCGGCACAGCTACGGTCGCCGGTTCCAGATAGGGTTCCGTCGCATCAAGTCCCGGCACGGACGGTACATCGTCAAAGCCGTCCTGCCTCTGCAGCAGAGCTGACATTTCAGTCGGAATCATCGGCGAGTGCCTCGGTTCAGCGTTTCATCAATCACAACTATGGCGTCAAAATAAGTTTTCCAGTTGCACCGCGCGCCATGACACGCCCGAGCACCGTTGCAGCATCGGCAAGTTTGTATCGGCCCTCGATCACTGGTTTGATCTTGCCCTTCATGTACCAGCCGATCAGTTCCTTCATGTTATCGGCATAGACCTGCGGCTCGTTCCTGGTGAAGGTACCCCAGAAAACGCCGACCAGGCTGTACCCCTTCACCAGCGCCAGATTGATCGGAAATTTCGGGATGGTGCCGGACGCAAATCCGATGACGAGCAGCCGTCCGTTCCAGGCCATCGACCGTGTCAATGCGTCGAACGCCTCTCCTCCGACCGGATCGAAAGCGACATCGACACCTTTTCCGCCGGTCGCCTTTTTCAACTCGTCCCGGAGATTGTCATAACCCAGAACAATGTCGGCACCGGCCTCACGGGCAATGGCGCGCTTTTCTTCACTGGAAGCGACGCCGATAACCGTTGCACCCAAGACCTTGCCGATCTGTACCGCCGCGACACCTGTCGCGCCGGACGCACCCAGCACGCACAATATCTCCCCGGTTTGAAGATTGGCACGCTGCTTGAGCGCATGATGCGAGGTGCCGTATCCGCACATCAGCGCGCAGGCATCGGCGCCGTCCATTCCTTCCGGCAGTTTCATTGTCGCCGCCTCGGTCAGTGCGACCTTCTCGGCATAGGCACCGATTCCGGGCATCCCGGCCACCCGGTCTCCCGGCTTGAACCCGGTGACCTTGTCGCCGACTGCCGCAACCCGGCCAGCAACCTCCATGCCCGGTACGAAGGGCGTTGGCGGTTTCATCTGGTAAAGTCCCTGTACCAGCAGGCCATCGGGATAGTTCACCCCGATCGCCTCGGCCTCTACCAGCACCGTATCGCCGGAAATTTTCGGCTCCGGCCAGTCGGTATATTCCAGCTTGTCGAGTGGCGCGAAATCGCGGGCGACAATGGCTTTCATCAGACTTTTTCCTGGGTGTACTTTTTCAACTCGATACGCGCCACTTGTCGCCGGTGCACCGCGTCCGGTCCATCGGCCAGCCGCAAGGTACGCAAATGCGTCCAGCTGCGAGCCAAGGGGGTATCCTGACTGACACCCTGACCGCCATACATCTGCACGGCTTCGTCTGTCACCTTCAGCGCCACACGCGGCGCCACGACCTTGATTTGGCTGATCCACGGCGCGGCAGCACGGGCATCGCCCTTGTCCATCATCCAGGCCGCCTTGAGACAGAGCAGGCGCGCCATCTCGATATCGCTGCGGCATTCCGCGATGATGTCGTAATTGGCGCCAAGCCTGGCCAATGGCTGGCCGAATGCCTCACGGCGCATCGAGCGTTTGCACATCAATTCCAACGCTTTTTCCGCCTGACCGATGGCACGCATGCAATGATGGATACGGCCCGGTCCGAGCCGGCCCTGCGAAATCTCGAACCCGCGGCCTTCTCCCAGTATGAGATTGCCGGCCGGCACCCGGACATTTTCGAAACGGATATGCAGATGTCCGTGCGGCGCGTCGTCCTGTCCGTAAACCTCCATGGCACGCAGCTTGGTGATACCGGGCGTATCGGCCGGTACCAGGATCATCGAATGCTGCTGGTGGCGCGGCGCATCATTGCTTGTCTTGACCATCACGACGTAGATCGAGCAGCGCGGGTCACCGGCACCGGAGGACCACCATTTTTCACCATTCAGCACATAGTCGTCGCCGTCGGCCTCGCATTTCATCGCTATATTCGTGGCGTCCGAAGAGGCGACGTCGGGCTCGGTCATCAGATAGGCCGAACGAATCTCGCCTTCCAGCAGCGGTTTCAGCCAACGTTCCTTGTGTTCTTCCGAGCCATAACGCTCGATCACTTCCATATTGCCGGTATCCGGAGCGGAGCAGTTGAACACTTCCGCACCCAGATGGGCCTTGCCCATTTCCTCGGCCAGATAGGCATATTCCACCGTGTTCAGCCCGTATCCTCGGTCCGAGCCGGTCAGCCAGAAGTTCCACAATCCGTTTTCACGCGCCTTGGCTTTCAGGCTTTCCAGAATCTCCATCTGACGTTTGGTGAAAGTAAAACGGTCGCCACTCTTGCCGACCTCGGCGAGGAATTCCTCATCCACCGGCAGCACGTCCTCCTGGATCATCTTGCGCACTTTTTCGTGCAGCGGTTTGACCCGATCGCTCATTCCCAGGTTCATGTCACTCATGCGGCTGTCCTTTCACTTGCGCCAAGGCCCCGCATTGCAAAACGGACAACCTGGTCGACTATGTTTTCAAGTTGGGTTGCGGTCTCGCCCTGTCGCGGTTTGTACCAGAACACCGGTCCGCCCATGGCGGCAAACAGCGTCGAGACCGCGATCGATTGATTTTTGTAGTTGAGACTCCCGTCAGCCTTGCACGCTTCCATGACGGTTCGAAACAGTTGGTCGTATTCTGCGCGCATTTTCAAAAGCCGCTCCAGAACCACACGCTGGTCGGGCGTGGTGGCGCTGTTGAGGTGAAGATTGACACCTTCCCAGACCGTGCGCTGGAATGCCTGTTCCTCGATCATCATCATCACATGCGCCCGGCACATGCCGAAAAACTTGTCGTAGGGACCGAGATCGGAATGATAGACGTCGCCGACTGCGGAGAAATTGAGGTCCATTCCCATCCGGTAAACGTCGAAGAACAGATCTGCCTTTGACGGATAGTGATGATAGATTCGCCCCTTGGTAGCACCGAGCCGCCGCGCGACATCGTCGATCGATGAAGCCGAATATCCACGTTCCATGAAACAGGCGGCTGCCGCGCGCAGGATTTCCTCGCGCGAATTCTGTGCAATCGGTCTGACTTCAGGTGCGGTCAACGCCGGCTTCACTCCCCGCCTTCCGGCCAGTTGGACATTCGGATTTGCTTTCGTTGCAGTCGGGACCTTTACGATCGTGCAAAAATGATGAACATACTACCGGGTATGATGTCAACGCCGCAACGTCATGACTCAGCGAATCGGTAGCGAGGAAACCCAACAAATGGCATATCTTGAAAGACTTTTTTCGGTCGAAGGAAAAACCGCACTGGTGACCGGAGGTGCCACCGGAATCGGCCGAATGGCGGCCACTGGACTGATTGAAGGCGGCGCGCGGGTTTTGATCGCCTCCCGCAAAGGCGCCGATTGTGCCGTCGTCGCGGACGAATTGAATGCCCTTGGTGCGCCAGGCAGGGCGGAAGGTTTTGGCGGCGATGTTGCGACCGAAGAGGGCGTCACCGCGCTGGCCGAAGAAGTGCGCGCACGCACCGACAAGCTCGACATTCTCATCAACAATGCGGGAACCAGTTGGGGCGAACCGCTGGAAACCTTCCCCTACAAAGCCTGGACCAGGGTACTGAACGTAAATGTGACGGGGCTGTTCCATTTGACGCGCGATCTCCTACCCCTGCTGGAGAGTGCAGCCAGCGACGATGATCCGGCCCGGGTGATCAATCTCGGATCGGTCATGGGCTCCCAGCCGATCGCCGACGGCGCCTATTCCTACACCGCATCGAAAGCTGCTGTGCATCACCTGACCCGCACCCTGGCGAGCGAGCTGGCGGCGCGCCGGATCACCGTCAACGCATTCGCCCCCGGACCGTTCCAAAGCAAGATGACGGCGTTCGCCATCGGTAAGGAAGACGCTGCGCTGAAGGTCGGCCGTGGCGTGCCGATCGGAAGAATCGGATCACCCGATGACATTGCCGGTGCAACGCTCTATTTGTGCAGCAGAGCAGGTGCCTATGTGACGGGTGCGATTTTGCCGCTTGACGGCGGACAATCGGTGCAGCACGGAGTGTCCCTGTTCAAAGAGGCGGACTAGCTTTGGAAAGGAAGACCGTTGAAATCCGTGAAACCGGAAGAACTCAAAGACCATGTTGGCAAAGAGGTCGGCCTTTCTGAATGGCGCGTCGTTTCGCAAAACATGATCGATCTTTTCGCTGAAGCGACGGACGATCATCAGTTTATTCACGTCGATCCGGAACGCGCCGCCAAGGAAACGCCATTTGGCGGAACCATCGCCCACGGTTTTCTTTCGCTTTCTCTGTTGTCGACGCTCGCCTATGAAGCCCTTCCCAGCCTCGAAGGCGCCAATATGGGAATCAATTACGGTTTCGACAGTGTAAGATTTATCACGCCGGTCAAAACCGGATCGCGGGTACGTGCGCGGTTCGTATTGAAGAAACTGCAAGCACGGCCTTCCGGATGGATACAATTGGCCTACGGCGTGACC
>JAJFHT010000037.1 GCA_021775495.1 Hyphomicrobiales bacterium
CTGGTCAAGGAAGCCAAGACAAAAACCGAAGAATATGTTGCCCGGCGGACATCATTGGCCGAGCAGAAGATAGCTCAGGCCGAACGCGATGCTGTGGGTGAAGTGCGGTCGAGCGCCGTCGACATTGCCATTGCTGCCGCCGAAAAGATATTGGCCTCAAAGGTTACGGCAAAGACCTCATCCGATCTGTTCAAGGCGTCCGTCCAGGACATCAAGTCCCGGCTGAACTGAATTATTCCTCGGCGGAATTCGCGGCGGGGTTTTCCCAAAATCGGAACGGCGCAAACGAAAGCCTGTGCAAACGGTCGGCGCAGCCGTCCTGGGCCGCGGCGTCGCGGTGCGCTGCAGTGCCGTAACCTTTGTGTTTTTCAAAACCGTATTGCGGAAACACCATCCCCGCCTGGATCATCATCCGGTCACGCGCCACTTTGGCGACAACCGACGCTGCCGCAATGGATTGCGAGCGCTGATCGCCCTTGACCAACGCCCGGGCCGGGCAGGGCAGACCGGGCGGAATATCCTTGCCGTCTGCCAATGCGAACAACGGCGGATCCGGCAACCCGCAAAGTGACCTGCGCATTGCTTCCAGACTGGCTTTTCGAATGTCGGAGGCATCGATTGAGGTCGCCGAAATGGAGGCAAACGACACCCCGAGGGCGGTTACAAGGATCTGTGAAAACAGCGTTTCGCGCTGGTCGGAATTCAGGCGTTTGGAATCATCGAGGCCGGCGGGGATATTGGCGGGATCCAGCACGACAGCCGCTGCAACCACCGGGCCGGCAAGCGGCCCGCGCCCGGCCTCGTCCAATCCGGCAAGCGGCCACTCTCCGGCTTTGATTGCACGCCGCTCAAACGAGAAATCAGGTTTGAGCGGCATGTCGAAAAGGGTTGGAGAATCGGAAGTCCGGCGAGCGATCATGCGGCAATGCTCGCATCGGCTCCGATTCTCCGCAAGTCCTTCCCATCGGGCTGGGGCGGCCGGAAGGGAAGGCGTCCGTCGGCGGGGTCAGGGGGATGCCGAACGGAACCGATTGCACATGAAACGCGAAGGTTCTGACGCCTCACACCTCACAGCAAACTCAATTGCCTTGCCGATTGTTCGGCAGGCGAGAACAGGTCGGTTCGGAGCTTTCTTCTCTCCGTATTCAGACCAAGCCGGCGGGCGGCAATCTCGAATCGCCGGCCGATCTGCCAGGCATATGGGCCGCTCCCACGCATGCGTTTGCCGAACTCGGCATCGTAGTCCTTGCCGCCGCGCATCGACCGCAAAAGTGACATGACATGCCGGTAGCGGTCGGGATAATGGCGCAGCAGCCATTCCTTGAAGATACTGCTGACCTCGAGCGGCAGGCGCAGGATGATGAAGCCGGCTTCCCGAGCCCCGGCGGCACGCGCCGAATCAAGAATGCGCTCGACTTCGTGGTCGTTGAGACCGGGAATGATCGGTGCCGCCATCACCGAAACCGGAATTCCGGCATCGGCCAACATGCGCATGGTTTCCAGCCGCCTGGTTGGCGTTGCCGCGCGCGGTTCCATCGTCCGTGACAATTTCCGGTCCAGTGTCGTTACTGACAGCGCCACCTTGGCCAGACCGCGCTCAGCCATGCGGGAAAGAATGTCGATGTCACGCCGCACCAGAGCCGATTTGGTAACGATTGCCACCGGATGGGCACGGGCTTCCAGCACTTCCAGCAGGCCGCGCATGATGCGCCATTGTTTTTCCACCGGCTGATAGGGATCGGTATTTGTGCCGATCGCGATCGTCTGTGCTGCGTAACCGGGCCTGGCCAGTTCCTTCTCCAGCAATCTTGCCGCGTCCGGTTTGGCAAACAGCCGCGATTCAAAATCGAGCCCGGCCGACAGACCCATATAACTGTGGGTCGGGCGGGCAAAACAATACACACAACCGTGCTCGCAACCGCGATAGGGATTGATCGAACGGTCAAAAGCAATATCAGGCGAGTCGTTCTTCGTTATGATCTTCCGCGGCTGTTCGATCTGAACATCGGTCTTGAAAGGCGGCAGGTCTTCCAGAGTGTTCCAGCCATCGTCGAACACATGGCGAGAAACCGGTTCATAGCGGCCTGTCGGGTTTATTCCTGACGCGCGGCCACGGCGCCGGTCATTTCCAATTCTCATGCCACTTTGTTCGATCACGGCATTGGCCCCGTCGGCCCGGCCGGGTTCGAAAGCGGCTGCATCCGCCTGTCTGATCGTGTCCATCGCAATTTCCCTCCGAGTCGGTGACGACTCGTGTCGCCGACAAGAAATTATTCCTATTCTGAAAATGAGAACAAAGCAAGAACTTTTGTCGAATAAGTACGTTCGACTGGAATTGAAATGGCTCTTCCGCTATGCGGTTGCCATGCTCACCGTGCTGATAGAGACCAGAGACCACGAGGACCCTCTGGCGCGAACACTTGCCTCGCTTGTGGGAGGTGCCGTGGCTGGCATTGTTCGCGATGTGATTGTGCGTGACCTCGGTTCGACAGATCAGACGGACCAGGTTGCCGATGATGCCGGGTGCCGGTGGATGACGGGTACGGAAATCGGCTACTGCATCGACCAGGCTCGCGCGGACTGGCTGTTGCTGCTGGAACCGGGAGCGCGGCTGATGGAGGGGTGGATGGAAGAGGTGGCCGATCACATCAGTCAGCAGAGTGATCCGGCGCGCTTTTCGCCGTCTGGATTGAACCGGAAAAACCTGTTGCTCCGGCTGTTTGATCGGGCGTCACCCCTGTCGGCTGGCTTGCTGATCACCCGCAGGCAGGCGCTTGATCGACTGAAAGGCGCCCAAGGCACAGCTGATCTGGCAAAAGGCTTGGCGACCCGGCGACTGCACGCCGGCATTATTCCCGCCGGTTTCAGATAGAAAAAACCATGCTGGACGGCGTTCGCGCTTGCGGGACGGCTTTGCGCGGCGTCAGGTCAATGACGGCTATGCGGACGATTCGACCGGACACGGGCGGACCGTTAAATGTCCGATGTTGAAGGCGAAGTGGTCACAAATCTGAATGGCAGTGGGTCGCAAATGTGCCAATAACGCCCGTCGCCTCGTGTTCTCTGCGCGGATAGAATTGCCCCTTATCGTACACTCCAGCACGTCCCAAAGGTTGCAGTTCAACCACCGACATTTTCGGTCGGTCCCAAGGCGGTTGATGGCCCATTCTGGAAGCTCGCCCCTGTGCTTCGATGTCTGTCTTGCGAACAAAGCTGCCGTCCGGTCAAAGTTTACTTTGGGGCCTCCCATCTGGCCATCTCAGAAAGGCACGCCACTGTTGCACCGGCCAAACCTGAAATTTCTTCCATCCAAAGGTCGTCATTTTTCAACACCCTAACTGCGGATCATGACACCTGTGCTTGTCGGCATCGCTCGAAGCCTTGCAATATCCGAGTCCGCATTTACAGTGGCTACAAGGCAAATAACCAAAAGTCCAAAAAATGCGATTCAACACATCAGCATTGAAAACCTATCTTTCGCAGATTTGCCTGGATGTAATTGTTCTTTCAAATTCTGCCCCCAGCCTTGCGGCTGAAACAAGTTAATTATCCTGTATGATTCAGAACCGATCCGTCGGAGTTAGTTGCATTACGGCGCCAGTCTTTAATGTTAACTCCCAAAGATCGAATTGTATTTGGAATTGCAGCGAACAGGCAAAGGACTGCGAATCCAACTTAGCCGGTCAAGGAACAATTGCCGAGGTCCAACAGGCATGTGCCAAGTTGTTCGACCAGTGCAAAGCGCAATGCCCTAAATGAGAGCCAGTTTCCCCGTGGGCGTTGGATATCTGGGCGCGGCTGCAGGCAAACATGATTGCCGAACCTTCAGACACCTGCCCTGGCGTCATTGCTGACAGGCGGACTTTTGCAGTTCGTTACACCCCCAGTTGGAACCTTCAGTGTAACAAAGTCTCTTGAGCTCTTGGCAGCGTGCCGGGCCACTGGATCCCTGCTGGCTGCCCGGTCCATGAAAATAGGCCAGAAATCTCTCATTCACCCAGCCGCTGTGACCGCTGTCGTTTGCATCTACATGAATCCAGCTTCCACTGCGTTGCCCATTCTTGATGATACAGGCCTCCCCAGGCCGGAGCCTGCCGATTACGCTGAACTGGGCACCTGGGCCCTCACGAACGTTAAGCATGTCGCCTTGCGCCACATTGACGACCTGATACGTTTCGCAACAGGCACAAGCGCGCGCAGGCTGTTCGGAGATAGTCAGGAAAGCGATCGCGAGCAGCGCCGCTAGGACCAACCGATCAACCGGATATCTTAGAACCATTTCTGTTTTCAATTGACACTCCTAGTCTCGCGAGAGATCACGAAACTACTAATGGTCGCATGATCTCGTTAGACAATGTTGCCGTCAGGGAACATGACAGGCACGGGAAAAGAGCGCGAGCATAACCGTGGCCGCTGCAAGATCGGGGGGACCGGACAGTTGGCACGGCAGTTCATGGCGCATTTCAAAAGCAGAAGAGCAGATTGAATTTCTTGGACGGACAAGCCTGCTCTCGGGAGAGATCGCCTCATCAGCAGACGCCATGCGTGCCACGAACGGACTGGTGATTTGGACAGATAATGCCGCCCCAATGGTAGCCGACCCTACCGCGGTAACGGATCAGAAACCAAGGTAGGCCTTGAAAACTCTCATTGGTCCGCTCAAGGATCTCGATCGGCTCACCTTCCTGCAAGCTGGTGACCCGCTGATAATGCTGGCCCGGGCCATCACGCACAATGCCGCCCCACGATTTTGCAGGATAGGGGAAAGGCACGGAGTTCGACTGGGCGTTGGCGGGTTGGCTCTGCAGAGTGGGCAATGAAGCCAGACCAACCGTCATTGCAGCTACTATCAGGACGCTTCTCAACATGTAGTATTCCTAAACAATTGTCTTCAATAATTCAGTGTAGTGTCGAGAACTCGTTGACGTCAAGCGAGGCACCCGGTTCTGGCTTTTTAGAAAGAACGCCTGAAAACATCAGACAATAGGCCGCTTACGGCAAATTAGGCTCATCCGATCACCCCGAAAGGCTTCCGCCACACTCCCAATTTTGGGCATGCCCGAATCTGACGGGGCACGGCAGTTCATGGCGCAAAATCGCCCTGTCGATTGATCCGGCGAGCGTCGCATTTGGGTCAAAAATTCCGGTCAAGGCAAAGGCAGCTTTCGAGGGTAAAGCTGTCATCCATTGGGCAAAGCCCGGAGGTCCGGGAAGGGCTCAGTCCTGCCATTCGTGGGGAACTATGCACCCGCAGCATAACTCGTTGCACTTTACAGTCGTCCACATAAAAATGGCCCCGCCGAAGCGGGGCCATTGCCGATTCAATGCAACCGGACTCTATTTGTCGTCGTCATGCCCAGCCATGCCGCCGGATATTTCTTCCGTCGACTCTCCGGCCAGTTCTTCCGGCAGGATCAGGTTCAACACGATCGCAATGAGAGCTGCTGGAAGCAGGCCCGACGTCATCAGAATGCGGATCGAGTCAGGCAGATACTGTACCGCCTTGGGTTCAAGCTGCAGGCCGAGGCCGACAGATATCGCCAACGCGAAGATCACCATGTTGCGTCGATTCCAGTTGACGTCCGAGAGCATCGAAACACCCGCCGCGACAACCATGCCGAACATGACGATGACGCCGCCGCCCAGAACCTCGATCGGTACTGTGCGGATCAGTGCGCCAACCTTCGGTATCAGACCGCAGATGATCAGGAAGATCGCGCCGATGGTCACAACGTGCCGACTCATGACACCGGTCATCGCAATCAGCCCGACGTTCTGCGAGAATGAGGTGTTTGGAAGGCCACCAAATATGCCGGCGATTGCCGTGCCAAAACCGTCGGCGTAGGTTGCACCGGCAATTTCCTTGTCTGTGGCTTCGCGGCCTGAGCCACCCTTGGTGATGCCCGAAACATCGCCAACCGTTTCAACCGCTGAGACAAAGGCCATCAGGCAGAACCCGATGATTGCTGCGGCGGAAAACTCAAACCCGTATTTGAACGGTACCGGCAAAGCGAATGCAGAAGCACGTTCAAAGCTTGTGGCAATTGAAGCCGGTGGCAGAATGCCGACAAACATCGAGTAGATATAGCCGGCGACTATGCCAATCAGCACCGCCGACACCGACATCATTCCACGAGTAAAGAATTTCAGCGCAAGGGTGACGATGATCACCACCAGTGCCGCACTCCAGTTCAACAGGCTGCCATATTCCTCCAGGCCTTGAACCCGGGCCGGGACGCCGCCGGCGGCGTAATCGATGCCGACCTTGACCAGCGCCAGTCCGATCATGGTCACGACAAGACCGGTCACCAGAGGCGGCAAAGCAAATCGGATTCGTCCGATGAACATTCCGAGCACTGCGTGAAACAGTCCGCCAATCAGCACGCCGCCGAAAAGCGCTGCCAATCCGTCAACACCCTTTCCGGCAACAAGCGGAATCATGATTGGAATGAAGGCAAAACTGGTTCCCTGAACGACGGGCAGTTTGGCGCCGACCGGACCAACTCCAACTGTCTGGATCAGTGTTGCGATACCGGCAAACAGCATCGACATCTGAATCAGATAGAGTAGTTGCGGAAAATCCGGTGAGTTGGAACCAAAACCAAATCCTGCGGCCCCGGCAACAATGATTGCCGGCGTGACATTCGACACGAACATGGCCAGCACGTGCTGGATGCCAAGTGGAATGGCCTTCCCCAATGGTGGTGTGTAGTTGGGATCCCGGAGTTGTTCCGGTGTCCCTATGGATTTTTCAGCTGTCATCGTTCGTCCTCCCCTGAACAGCAGTGAAATTTCGTACTGTGTCAAACGGTCCATGGCGGAACGCCATGACCGAAAATCCTCCTCAGTTCAGAACCGTGCGCCAAGTTTGGGATGCCGGTTCACATCCTTGTATAGAAGATATCGAAAGCGCCCGGGTCCGCCTGCATAACAGGCCTGTGGACAAAACGCCCGCAGCCATAGGAAGTCACCGGCCTCGACCTCGACCCAATCCTGGTTGAGGCGATAAACCGCTTTCCCTTCAAGTACATAAAGCCCATGTTCCATCACATGGGTCTCTGCAAACGGAATGGAGGCGCCGGGTTCGAATGTCACGAGATTGACATGCATGTCATGGCGTAAATCGCCCGAATCAACAAAACGGGTTGTTGCCCATTTTCCATCCGTATCCGGCATCGGATTTGGTTCGATGTCCCGCTCATTGGTGATGATCACATCAGGTGCGTCTATTCCTGCAACCGGTTCATAGGTTTTGCGAATCCAGTGAAACCGGACCGGATGGTCACCGTCATTGAAGGCTTTCCAGCCGGATGCCGGCGGCAGATAGGCATAACCGCCGGGTTTGAGTCTGTACATTTGACCGCCCACATCAACAGTCAACACACCTTCGACGACGAAGAGAACGGCCTCGGCCTGCTGGTCGGGTTCGGGATGGTCGCTTCCACCGCCGGGCAGGACTTCCATGATGTACTGGGCAAATGTTTCGGCAAAACCCGACAGCGGCCGGGCGAGGATCCAGGCGCGGGTGTGTGACCAGAAGGGAAGGGCGCTTGTTACGATATCGCGCATCACGCCCTTCGGAATGACTGCATAGGCATCGGTGAATACAGCCCGGTCGGCAGTCATCTGCGTTTGCGGCGGCAGCCCGCCACGCGGTGCGTAATATCGATTTTCAGGATGGTCAGTCGCGGAACGGGAAATCGTCACTGCAAAGCTCCTGCATCGCAGATCTGACGATGCGCTCGTTCGATTCCACTCCCATATAAACCGGAACAATGAGCTGCATTATCAAAGAATTTTTGAGGGTGTTTGACGCCGACGCGGGAAGCTGCTCAACCGATCGCCGCAAACGGACGGCATCTTGATGTGCCTCAAAGACGTCGGCAGGCAACCCCGGCAATTGTGATAATTTCAAAGACAACTCGGTGGAACGGGAAAACTCATGAAAGCCGCTGTCAGCGCCCGCTACGGATCACCCGATGTCCTGGAGATAGGACAGGTGGCGAAGCCGGAACCAAAAGTCGGTGAGGTTTTGATCAGGATCCATACTACGACGGTCAGCCGAACCGATTGCGGCATGCTCCGACCGCACCCGTTTTTCATCAGACTGGTCTCCGGGCTGTTCAGACCGAAATTGACGGTCCTCGGCATGGATTTCGCCGGCACGGTCGAGACGGTCGGCGCTGGCGTCACATCGTTCAAGCCGGGCGATCGTGTCTTCGGGATGTCGCCCGACACATTCGGCGCCCACGCGGAATATCTCAGCGTACCGGAGGACGGGCAGATCGCAACCATGCCGGCGGGCTTGCGTTTCGATGAGACCGTGATCTGCGAGGGCGCATGGTATGCTGACACCTATCTGAAAAAATTTGGCCTCAAGTCTGGCGATAGAATCCTGATCTATGGCGGCTCGGGCGCCATCGGCACTGCGGCCGTGCAACTGGCAAAATCCTATGGCGCCGAAGTGACGGCGGTGGTCGGAACACGCCATCTGGATCTCGTCAAATCGCTTGGTGCCGACCGCGCCATTGACTACACGGCTCAGGAATTCACCAAGATTGGCGAGCTTTTCGATTTCGTTTTCGACGCAGTCGGAAAAACCAGTTACTTCCATTGCCGCAGCCTGATGAAGCCAGACGGCGTATTTTCCGCGACCGATCTCGGGCCGTGGTACCAGAACCTTTGGCTTGGCCCGTGGTTTTCGCTCATTGGAAGAAGAAGTGTCATTTTCCCGATGCCGAAGACCAGCAAGGCGTTCATGGGATATTTAAAAACCCTTATGGAAGCCGGCGCACTGCGCGCGGTCATCGACCGGCACTATCGGCTGGAGGCCATCGCCGACGCCTATCACTATGTCGAGACGGCGCAGAAAACCGGGATCGTTGTGATCACTGTCACGCCGGAGGAAGAAGGCCGGCAGGCTTGAGGTAAAGCGATCGAACCAATGTCGCGCGAGGCTGGAATTGTAACGGAGCTTCAGCTAAGCGGAAAACATGCAGATTTATTGTGTTGAAACCAGAGCCGTCGAATTTCCGCCGGCACCGGGTGCGGTTTCGTGATCCTTACTCTTGCCGTCTCCGGTTACCGGTCGCTTCGCCAGGTCATCGTTCCACTGGAGCGATTGACAGTGATCACCGGTGAAAACGGCAGTGGCAAATCGAGCCTCTACAAGTCCATCCGCCTGCTTGCCGATGTCGCGCAGGGCCGGGTGATCCGTGCGCTGGCACGTGAAGGCGGATTGCAGTCAACGCTTTGGGCCGGCCCTGAGTCATTTTCCCGTGCAATGAAATCCGGAGAACATCCGGTTCAGGGCACTGTGCGGCGCGAGCGTGTCAGCATGAGGCTGGGATTTGCCGATGAGGATTATGGTTATGCGATCGATCTTGGTCTTCCTGCACCCTCCAAATCAATGTTCAGCGGCGATCCGGAAATCAAGACTGAATCGCTTTGGGTTGGCGAACATCTGAAACGCAGCAATGAATTGGCAAGCCGCAACGGCGCGTGTGTGCAAGTGCTGCAGGACAAGGGCAATCGCGCTATTGTCATGAGCGACCTGTCCAGTTTCGACAGCATGATGACCCATGCGGCCGATCCTCAAGGCGCGCTGGAACTGCTGGTTGTCCGGGAACGGATGCGTCGCTGGCGGTTCTATGACCATTTCCGCACGGACCAGGCTGCGCCCTCGCGTTATCAGCAGATCGGCACCCGCACGACCTCACTCGCGTCAGATGGACATGATCTGGCGGCGGCCATCCAGACAATCCGCGAGATCGGCGATCATCAGGCTCTGAATGAGGCTGTCGATGATGCCTTTCCCGGCGCATCGATCGACGTGGCAATGAATGAGGGCATGTTTGAAATCACGATGAGCCAAAAGGGGCTGCTGCGCCCCCTCAAGGCTGCGGAATTGTCTGATGGTACCTTGCGGTATTTTCTGCTGGTGGCAGCACTGCTGACACCACGACCGCCCCCGCTGTTGATATTGAATGAACCGGAGACGAGTTTGCACCCGAGCCTGATCGCTCCCTTGGCAAGGCTGATAACAAACACTGCGCATCGGTCCCAGACCATCGTGGTTTCTCACGCCGGAGTGCTCGTTGACGCCTTGGAGAGCCAGCAATCATGTGCTGCCTATGAGTTGAAAAAGGAACTTGGTGAGACGGTCATCGATGGTGTTCAGTCACCGGCATGGAAGTGGCCGAAGCGGTAAAGTCGTGCGGAACACTGTAAATATCAGGCCGATATGAGCACTTCT
>JAJFHT010000361.1 GCA_021775495.1 Hyphomicrobiales bacterium
ACCAGCTTGCGATCGGCGTACCGGAGCGTCCGAGAACGCCGGCAGCATTCGGATGGCTGTCGGCAATCAGACCCTTGCCCTTGAACGTCGTGAGCACCGGTGCGGCAAGCTCTTGCGCCAGCGCGATGACAGCTTCGCGCGCCTCGACAGCACCATGCCCCATGACAATGATCGGCCGTTTGGCCATGCTGATCATTCTGGTGGTTTCAGCGATATCCGCATCGGAGGGGATGACCGTTGACCCGCCGGTCCGGCCTGCCGGGCCTTGTGCCGGGGCATCGCTGGCGATGGTCTGGACATCGTCGGGGAAGATCAGGTGTGCGACATCGCGTTCGACAAGCGCCGTCTTGCAGGCAAGCGACATTAGTTCGGCGTGATTGGAACTGCCGAGAACTGGCTGTGAGAACCTCGATACCGCCGAGAATGCCGACTTCAGGTCGATGTCCTGAAAGGCGCCGGGACCGAAGACCTGGGTCTGAACCTGACCGGTCAGCGCAAGCACCGGCGCGCGGTCGACCTTGGCGTCCCACATGCCGGTCATAAGATTTGTTGCGCCCGGGCCGGCGATCGTCAGACAGGCCGCCGGGCGGTTGGTTAGTTTGCCATAGGCAGAAGCGGCGAATGCGGCGGCACCTTCATGCCGGACGCCGATATAACTCAGGTCTGTTTTGGTTGTGCTGATGCGAATGGCATCGGCCAGGCCCAGATTGGAATGACCGACCATTCCAAAGACGCGTTTGACACCCCAATTGACCATTGTTTCGGTCATCACATCGGTGACGGTGCGGGCTCGTTCCGGTTCAGGTTCGAGGCCGATGAATATCTCGCCATCGCGGATATCGACCGGGTAGGTCGTCTGACCGCTGTCTTCATGGCCGCCCGGAGGGGCTCCGGTCAGCGGATCGAAATCCCAGCCGTGCCAGGGACAGCGAATCCAGCACTTGCCGTCGACACCCGTTTCGATCGATCCCTCGCCGAGCGGGCCTCCCTGATGCGGACAGCGGTTGTCCATCGCGGCCCATTTGCCATCAAAATGCGACAGGCAGATCGACTGGCTGCGCGGCGTGACGGTCTTGACGCGCCCCTCCGGCAGATCGTCTTCAAGTCCGACGTTGACCCATTGAAGTGTTTGCTGGTTCATTGTTTCGTCCTGCCTCATTCTGTTCATTTCGATCGGCGGTGTTGGCTGCGTCAGGAGACGCCGCCAAAGTTCACGCCGGAGAGATCTGCCATTTCCTTTTTCCAGGTGGTCAGGTCATCGGCGTTGAACCCGGTGAGGTGGTCATGGCCGCAGGCACGGGCCATCACCTGCATCAGTTCAACCGATGCATCGAAGAAGTTCTTCAACCGGTGAGCCGATTTTTCGATCACCAGCCGGCTGACCAGATGCGGCTTCTGGGTGGCGATGCCAACCGGGCAATTGTTGGTGTGGCAGGCGCGCATGGCGATGCAGCCGATTGCCTGCATGGCCGCGTTGGACACGGCAATCGCATCGGCACCGAGCGCCATGGCCTTGATGAAATCGGCCGGTTTGCGCAACCCTCCGGTGATGATCAGCGAGACATCGCCGCGGCCGGAGCCGTCGAGATGACGACGGGCACGGGCCAGCGCGGGGATCGTCGGCACCGAAATATTATCGCGGAAAATGATCGGTGCGGCGCCGGTGCCGCCGCCACGGCCGTCAAGGATGATATAGTCGACACCCACTTCCAGCGCCGCATCGATATCCTTTTCGATGTGCTGTGCCGACAATTTGTAGCCGATCGGGATGCCGCCGGTACGGTCGCGCACTTCATCGGCGAAATCCCGGATCTGACTCACCTCGGTCCATTCGGGGAAACGTGGCGGAGAGATCGCCGACTGACCTTCCTCCAGGCCACGCACTTCGGCGATCTTGCCCTTGACCTTGGTCCCGGGCAAATGTCCGCCGGTGCCGGTCTTGGCGCCTTGGCCGCCCTTGAAATGAAAGGCTTGGACCTTCTGCAGTTTCTCCCAGGCAAATCCGAAGCGGGCTGATGCCAGTTCGTAGAAATAGCGCGAGTTTGCAGCCTGTTCCTCCGCCAGCATGCCGCCTTCGCCCGAACAGATGCCGGTACCGGCAAGTTCGGCGCCGCGCGCCAACGCCACCTTGGCCGGCTCTGAAAGCGCGCCGAAACTCATATCGGAAACAAAAAGCGGGATCGCCAGTTTCAGCGGTTTCTGCGCGTTAGGCCCGATCACGACCTCGGTGCCGACCGGGTCTTCATCGAGCAGGGGCGGGCGGTACAATTGCGCTGTCAAAAGCTGCAGATCGTCCCAATCCGGCAGGGTTGCGCGCGACACGCCCATGGCGTCGACCTTGCCGTGATGGCCGGTCTTGGACAGGCCGTCACGGGCATATTGCTGGATCAGACCGTTGTATGGTTCTTCCTCGGTGCCATGGCTGGTGTCGGCATAGAGCCCGAGATAGGCATCGCGGTTAAAGGGCTGCGGATTGGCTTCGGCCCAGGCAGCGATTTCGTCTTCATCGACCCGTATATCACCGTCTTCGATCCATGATGTGAATTTCGGCAAGGCCTCGGAATTGTTGTATTCAGACACACCGGAATCCAGCCGGTAATCCCAATAATGCACGCCGCACATCAGATTGTCGCCGCTGACAAAACCGTCCGCCATCAAAGCGCCGCGATGCAGACAGCGCCCGTAGAAGACTGACACCTCCTCGTCGAAACGGACGATCACGAGGTCGACTTCACCGACCAGTGCATATTGCGGTTTTCGATCCTTCAGCTCGGCGAGTTTTGCGATCGATACCTTTTTCATGTCTTTTCCCGTCTAAGTTAGTTGATTGACTTGGTGGTGTTTGTTTGCAGCGGTTTGGCCGTCTGTTCGATATTTCCGGTTTCCGGGCAGTCTCCCATCTCCTTAACCCGCGCAGAATACCAGTTGGCTCCAGGCACCGCTGTCAGGCCATGCAGCAATGCGCTTATCCAGACCGCATTGATCGCCAGATAGAGCACGTCTTCAGCGAGTCCATGTCCAACTTGCTTGGTTACCAGCAAGGCAAACAGAGCGGTGGCCAAACCGCGCGGACCGAACCAGCCGAAAAACAGTCTTGTTGTCGGCGATGCGTCGGTACCTATCAGGGAAATCCAGATTGCCAGTGGGCGAACGACAAACAGGCTCGTGGCGATGAGGGCGAATGTTGACCAGGTCAGGTGGGCCAGAGCCTGGGGCAGCAAAGCCAGGCCAAGCAGCAGGAATGCCGCCCAGGTCAATATCTGGCCCTCGCTCTCTGTGAACTCGAAGACGAATTTGCAACTGCCCTTGACGACGCTGCCGAAACACAGGCCGGCAACGAAAGCTGAGATGAAGCCATTGCCACCTATTTCACCGGCACCGAGATAGGCGGCAACGGCCAGGCCAATGGCGCCGGCGCCCTCATAAGTATCCGATGTCATGTGGTGTTTTTTTGCCCACAAAAGCACGGTGCCGCCGATCAGACCGGCGGCGATGCCTACCAGTGGACCGAGCAATAGCTGTTTGACGCCGAACAGCAACCAGTCGACCCCATCGGATTGCATGACTTCGGCTGTCAAACTTGCAAATAGCAGGACGGCCGGCAGCGCCATTCCGTCATTCAGGCCGCTTTCGACCGTCAGCGCATGGCGCGGGCGTTCGGGCACAGCCGGGTTGGTGACCACCGCCTGGCCGAGCGCTGCGTCGGTCGGCGCGAGGATCGATGCGACGAGAGCCAAAGCGAACAACGGCCATCCGGGTAAGAACGGCCAGGCTGCCAAGGTGCCGAGCGCGATACTCAAGGGCAATCCAATAGTCAGCATGCGCAGCGGCCAGATGTGGCGTTTGCGCAGAACCTTCAGGTTGATTTGCGCTGCATCGAGAAACAGCAACAGGATCAGTGCTACCTCGGCGACCAGATGCAGTACGGTTTCGGCTTCCGCGTGCGGCATCATTTCAGTCTGCGCCAGCAGAAATCCGAAACCGATGAACACCATCGGCGCCGTCAGGACCGTTGACGACAGCCGCCTGGCGATCATCGAAAAGCCGACGGTGAATGCGGCGATGAGGAACAATCCGGTGGTCATGTCTTTGTAATTTGTTCCCTTCGGATTTCCCGCTTGTGATGATCAGATGCGCCACGGATGACAAAGGTTACAGTCTTGCATAGAATTTCCACATGTCGATGACCGCTCGCAGACAATTGAACGCGGATAAATTCGCGTGACCGATCAGCTATCGGTGGAACCCGATCGTGCAGCGAATAGCAGCGATCTGGATGCATTGCGCAATGGCGATCGGGCAGCGACTGAGCAGTTAGTGCGGGAACATGCCGGCTGGATGCTGGCGCTGGCGCGGCGCATGGTGCGCGAAGACGCACTTGCCGAAGACATCGTGCAGAACGCCTTTGCCAACATCTTCCAGAAGCTCGATCAGTTCGACGGCCGTTCGGCGCTGAAAACGTGGATGCACCGGATCGTGGTCAACCAGTCGCTGATGCTGCTGCGCAAGGACCGGCGGGTAAATGAAGACTCCATCGATGATCTGCTGCCGGAGTTCGACAGAAGCGGCTGCCGTGTCGAGGATAGCTGGGCGACCTTCGAGACACCTGAGAGCCTGATCGAGAAATCACAATCTGCCGCGAAAATATCGGAACTGATCGACACACTGCCGGAATCCTACCGCATCGTGCTGCTGCTGCGTGATATCGAGGAATTGTCGACGCTGGACGTGGCCGAGTTGCTTCAGATCAGTGAGGCCAATGTGAAAGTGCGGTTGCACCGGGCACGGGCGGCGCTGAAAAAACTGCTGGAACCTTTGATGAAGGGGCAGGTGTTATGACGGACCGGAAACCAACGGTGAAGCGCCGTATTCACGGCATGATGTTCAAATTGCCGATGATGATCACCTGCGAGGCATTCGAGGATTTCATCCTTGCCTATCTGGAAGGCGAACTTACCGTGCGGCAAAAATACATCTTCGAGCTGCATTTGAAAATGTGCCGCGAATGCCGTGACTATCTG
>JAJFHT010000362.1 GCA_021775495.1 Hyphomicrobiales bacterium
GACATGATCGGTCATCATCCGGTAGACCTCCGGATGGTTGGCAAGCTCCTGATAGGAAGCATAGGCAATATTGTTGCGTTCAGCCCAGTTGCCGACCGATTGCAGATCGATATTGATGAACACGGCGCAGAACTCACGCCCATCGCCAAACGCCACGACTTCCTTGATATCAGGAAAGAATTTGAGTGTGTTCTCGATGTATTTCGGGGCGAACAATGACCCCGATTTCAACTTGCCGACATCCTTGGCGCGGTCGATGATCTTGAGCTGGCCGTCACTTTCGAAAAAACCCGCGTCGCCGGTGTGAACCCAGCCGTCGTCGGTTTTGGTCGATCGCGTCGCTTCCTCGTTCTTGTAGTACCCGATAAACGTGCCGTCGGAGCGATACAGCACCTCGCCATTGTCTGCGATCTTGATTTCCACCCCGGGGGACGGCAACCCGACCGTATCGGACCGTATCTGACCATCGGGTTGAGCGGTGACATAGACGCAGGCTTCGGTCTGGCCATAAAGCTGTTTCAGGTTGAGTCCGATCGACCGGTAGAAACTGAACAGTTCCGGACCGATTGCCTCGCCAGCGGTGTATCCGACCCGCATATTCGACAGGCCCATCCCGTCTTTCAGCGGGCCGTAGACAAGGAATTCTCCGAGCAGGTATTTCAGTCGGTCGAGAAGACCAACCGATTCGCCATTGAGGATTGGCTCTCCGACCTTGCGGGCATGGGCAAGGAAGTAGTCGACCAGCCATCGCTTGAAACTGCTGCCGTCCTGCATGCGGACCATGATCGATGTCAGCATGCCTTCAAACACCCGAGGCGGTGCGAAAAAATAGCTCGGTGCGATTTCGCGGCGGTCAGCCATCACCGTTTCGGGGCTTTCCGGACAACTGACACAATAGCCGGCGGTGTAGGACTGCGAGTAGGAGAACACATGATCGCCGACCCATGCCAACGGCAGGTAAGCAATCGTCGCTTCGTCGACCGTCAGATGATCGAACGTATTGCCGTGCAATGCCGACTTTACCAAATTGTCATTCGACAGCATCACGCCCTTCGGCCGGCCGGTCGTGCCTGAGGTGTACAGCATGACGCCAAGATCGGAGCCCTTGCCGTTCTGCACGCCTTCGAGCCATTTCTCCCCGATCGAGGAATCTTTCGCCATCGCGGCGAGAGCAGCTTCGCGCAGATCCGAATAGTCGTGCAGATTCACGTCCTGATAGCCGATCATGCCGCGTGGCTCGTCGAAGATGATCTGTTGCAGATGTTTGGTTTGTTCGGCTACGGAGACAATCTTATCGACCTGCTCCTGGTCCTGCACGATGGCGTATTTGGCCTCTGCATGATCCAGAACATAGGCCATCTCCTCGGCCACCGAGTCGGCATACATGGGAACCGGAACAGCACCCAGCGACTGGACCGCAGCGAAACACCAGTAAAGCCGCGGCCGGTTGGCGCCGACGACCGCCACCTTGTCACCGCGCTGCACGTCCAATGACTGAAGCCCGACGGCGAGAGCACGGACCTCCTCCAGTTGTTCAACCCATGTCCAGCTTTGCCAGATGCCGTAATCCTTGTGGCGCATGGCTGGTCGGTCTGAAAAGCGTTTTGCGTTCAGCAGCAGATACTTCGGAAATGTGTCAAGCGTCGTGTCAGCGGCGGTGACCGTCGCGTCCATTGTGCGTATTCCTCCCGGCCCGCAATTCGCGGTTAACGCAGAATAATGCCTTTCCTGAGCAAAGGTGCAAGTGACAATAGGCCGCGCTATCCGCAACCCCAGGTTATTTTGCTTAGACTTTGGTCGATGCAATCAGAGCAACCCGGCGGCCGGCTTGTACCCGCTCAGGCCGCCCGGTCGAACTGCCGGGCCGAGGGCAGGATCGTCAACGGTGCCAATTCGCCGACACCCGCCGGGTCAAACAACAATCTCTGCTCAAGCGCGGTAGAGCGAAAGAACGGGAACCGTTCGATGGTTTTGTCCATGTTCAGCGCGCAGACGGATTCAAACAGGATCGCCATGACATTGACGCTTGCATAGGGTCTTGGCTCTCCGACCTGAACGGATTCAAAAATCCGTTGATAGAAGGCTGTATGTTCGGCACGGATCATTGACAGACAGCTGGTGGCATCAAAATGGGAGCAGGCAATCACTGCCAGCCGCAACGTCAGGTAGGGAATCGGTCTGTAGTAGGATGTCCAGTCCGGATCTGCCGCCAGACGGCTTGGGTCGATGAAACTTTCTCCCCGCGCAAGTCGATCTTCCAGAATATCTCCGAATACGCTGTAAGCCGGCGAATGGGGAGTTTGCTGCGACAAATGGTGCACCCGGACGGTGCTCACCAGGCGATTGTCGATGAAGACACCAAAACGGTGGCAATTCGGCGCGTCGTCAAGGTCGTCGTGCAGCAACTGTTTGTTTTTGTTGGAAACGATATCGTGGGTGCGATAGGCCTTGTAGCGCAATCGGTAGATCGCCTCGATATCTTCGCCGGATTCGCATCGGCGGTATTCCGTGCGGTCAAGGAACTGCATGACTTGACGGTTGAACCCGCTGCTCACGGACGCAACCCGGCGTACAGCTGGTGAATGCAACCCGGGCCGCTCAAGTGTCCCCGTCTCCAAGATGCAATTCCCTCACTATTTCGCCGCGCTTTCAAGGCTACCGCAAAGCCCTTCCGTGTAAAGACAATTTTAACCAAATTCGCGTTTACCCCACGTTAACCTTAACAACACGTTAAGATTATCGGAAAACACTTTGGCTTGCATTCTCATCTGCCAAAAGCACAAAAAAGCGTGCTTCTTCCCCTAGTTTTTTGGCAAAGTGATTGGTGACTGTCGCTGTTGAAGCAAACAAGACCGGGACGAGGTCGGATAGGTGGCGCGCTGCTTTGCACCCTGACATCGAGAGCTCGAAACGTCTCGGCCGGTCGAATCGATCAAAACGACGATGAATCCGGCAGGTCGGTGGATAATACCCGTGGTTCGTCGCGATGACCCATCAGATGAGTCATTACACCGAACCATCGGTATAACCAGATCAGGCCCGGGCGGCTTTCCGCACCGCGGTTTTGCGTGCCGGCGGATGGCCGGTCTCCCGCTGTTCCCTGCCGAACGGTTGTACAGCTCGGGTCATGATGGCGACGCCGGATGCTGACAACGGTGCACCAAACAGGAAGCCCTGCAGCAGATCAGGGCTGATCTTCGTCCCGGACAGCAGTTTGAGCTGTTCGAATGTCTCAACGCCCTCGATGGTCACTTTCAGGCCGAGTTGCCGCGACAGATGCAGCACACCCTTCAGCAGATCGAGTGACCGCTTGTTTTCCGTGATATCCATAACAAAAGCACGGTCAATCTTGAGCTTGTCGAGCGGCAGATCATGCAAATAGCTGAGGCTGGAATATCCGGTTCCAAAATCATCCAGTGCGATGCTGACACCGAGCGCCTTCAAGTCATTAAGATAGTCCCGCGTGCGGGAACGATCATCGAGCACCACCGTTTCTGTGACCTCGATTTCAAGCCGCTCCGGCGCAAGGCCGGAACTTTCAAGGGCGGCGCAAACCAGCTTGACGACATTGGGATTGCGGAAATCATTGGCCGAAAGATTGACCGAGACGCGGGTGCTTTCCGGCCAATTCGTGCATTCCAAACAGGCCCTTTCAAGCATGAATTCGGTAATGTCCGTGATAATACCCATTTCCTCGGCGAGCGGGATGAATTCCGCCGGCGATACGGCACCGAGATCCGGGTGATCCCAGCGGCAAAGCGATTCACACGCTTCCACTTTCATCGACTTCATTCCGACGATGGGCTGGTATGCGACCCGCAATTGGCCGCGGCTGATCGCCTGGCGCAATTCGGATTTCACGGTCTGCTTGCGGCGGAACGCCTCGTCCATTGACGCTTCGAACAGTTTCCAGTGGTTCTTACCGCTGTCCTTGGCGGAGTACAGCGCAAGATCGGCCTTGACGATCATCCCGTCCACATCCGCATCCGCCACGCGGCTGACCACTGCGCCTGCACTGGCCTGGATCTGCATGACGTGGCCGGCCACATCGACGTCGGCCGCAAGATCGGAAAAGATCATTTCGAGTTTGGCGCTCATTGCCGCTTCGTCCGGCAGGTTGCGCACAAATACCATGAATTCGTCGCCGCCAAAGCGCGACACCTTCATGTTGTCATCGATATGTTTCGACAGCCGCTCACCGATAGCATAGATCAGCCCGTCGCCGACTGGATGGCCGTGGGTGTCGTTGATATGTTTGAAATCATCGAGATCCAGAACGGCAAGCGCACACAAATTGTCTGCCGGTTGGCCGGCCAGGATCCGGTTGACGATTTCGCAGAAATAGGCACGGTTTGGCAGTCCGGTCAGATTGTCGTAGCGGGCCATGTAGCGGATTTTTTCTTCCGCCTCGATACGTCCCGTAACATCCTCGAAGGTGATGACCCCAAGTTCATCGCGCCCTTCGCGGGCTGAAAATTCGAAATGTCGGTTGTTGGCGAATTCGACCAGCATCTTGCGGTCGCGACCTTCCTTCAGGGCGCTGGTCAGCATCGCTTCAATCGAGTTGTGATCGCAACGGCGAATGATGCCGGCGGCAACACAACGCATCAGCAGCGCACGCAAGGTCCGCCCGTGCAACTGTTCTGCTGACGACGCGTTGAGAAGCTTGACAGCTTCGGTATTCGCCACCACGACCCGCCCGTCTTTTCCAAGCATGATCAGACCATGCGACATGGTGTTCAATGCTTTGTCGAACTGATGGGCAATGCGTTTGGAGTACTTTTGTTCCGAGATGGCCGAAAACAGTACGGTTCTGACGTGGTTGGCCATTTTGATCAGGATGAAAAAGAAAGGGATAATGAACAGGCCGAGGACAAAATGATAGAAATCCCCTTTCAGCAGCAAAGCCGCTGAAATCGGCAGTACCACCGTTGTCGACAGGATCATTACCATGATCCGTGAGCCATAGTTCCTGCCGACGATTGCTACGGTCGAGCCGAGCGCCACCGACACCGCGGCGATTTCCCCGTAATCGTTCGGATTGGAATAGATCGCCGAAAAACAGAACGCACCGAGCACAAAGCCCTGAATTCCGCCACGCAGAAGGTATTCGCGCTCCCATCTCCAGGCCGACGCTTCATCCGTAATCCCGTTCGAAGAGCGAAATTTGAGCATTCCGTTGAAGCGGAAAAGTCCGGCGCCAAAAAGCAATCCTGCTAGGGCCAGGAAGACCACATCGCCGCTTCTCAGATAGACCAGCGCAGCGATTAGCCCATGGCAGAACGCGCCGAGCAACACGGTGTTCGCATCGTTGAAAAGAGAGCGAACGAATTGCACATATACGTCGACTGGAATTTCGGGGTTTTTGTTTTTGCTCATCGCCCACGACCGTTCGAGGTCGCAACAATGACATCCCTGAATTAAAAAATGCTTATTGTTTTGCCGTATTTACGGCCTTTTTGGCGGATTCCGACGTTTCCACTCATTCTGCAGCCTCCAGCAGATCGTTTTTTGGCGGATTTTGCATCTTTCCGACAGCTTTGATCCGTTGTTTCAACGCTTCACCGGCACCTTCTTCCTTCACGTGGCCAAAACCCCGGATTTTTGCCGGATAGCCGGCAAGTTCGGCGACGGCGGCGATGTTTTCCCGGTTCAGGGATGCGCCGATCATATCGAGATCGGATTCATAGTCGGACAACAATTTGCGTTCCATGCGCCGTTCATCCGTGTAACCGAACACATCAAATGCCGTTCCGCGCAGTACTTTCAACCGCGCCAGCAGCCCAAAGGCCTTCATCATCCACGAGCCATATTGTGATTTTACCAAACGACCGGACGCATCGCGCCTGGAAAACACCGGCGGAGCAAGATGAAATTCCAGCCGATCATATCCATCGAACTGATTTGCCAGCTGATTTGCGAACGTTCCGTCCGTGTAGAGCCGTCCCACCTCGTATTCATCCTTGACCGCCATCAGCTTGAACAGGTTGCGGGCGGCCGCTTCGGTCACCACCATCGAACCGGGCACCGCTTTTTCTTCCGCGGCGCGCAAACGGACTATTCGGTCCAGGTAGCGTTTTGCATAGGCGGCGTTTTGATAGCCGGCAAGAAAGGCCTCTCGCCGGGAAATTATCTCGTCAAGATCGTCCGCAGGCCGCTCGGCCGGGTCAATCGCCCCGGCGTCTTCGAGCAATTGCCGCACCATTTCAGGTTCATGCGCGGCCCTTCGGCCCCAGCGGAATGCGCTGACATTCATTGCCACCGCCTGGCCATTCAGCTCGATTGCCTTTTCGACTGCCTCGCCGGGCAGCGGCAACCCACCGTGCTGGAACGCAAAGCCCAACATGAACATGTTTGACCCGATCGAATTGCCGAACAGGATCGTTGCCGCCCGTGTGGCGTCGAAGAAATGTGATTTCTCATCGCCGGCTGCATCACGGAGCGCCTTGTTCAGTTGCAGGACCGGTAGCGAAAAATCAGCCGAACGGGCGAAGTCACCCGGCATGATCTCGGCGGTATTGGCCACGAATGTCGTATGGCCGTGCCGCACGGCCGCCAGCACCTTCTTGGCGCCTGAAACAACGAGGTCACATCCAAGGATCAGGTCGGCTTTTCCGGCGGAAATGCGGATCGCGTTGATGTCGTCCGGTGTGTTGGCAATGCGTACATGGCTGAATACCGCACCGCCTTTCTGTGCCAGACCGGCCATGTCAATCATGCCGCATCCCTTGTTTTCAAGATGCGCCGCCATTCCCAAAATGGCGCCTATGGTGACAACTCCCGTGCCACCAATCCCGTCGATGATGCAGGACCATCCATTGTCCAGCGAATGAAGTTGCGGCTCCGGGACACCATCAAGTGGATCCTGCCTGCCGGAAATACCCTCCGCCTTGCGGATCTTTGCGCCATGGACTGTGACGAAGGACGGGCAGAACCCTTCGACACAGGAGAAATCCTTGTTGCAGCTTGATTGGTCGATCCGCCGCTTGCGGCCGAATTCGGTTTCGACCGGCTGGATCGAGACACAGTTGGATTGTACGCCGCAATCGCCGCATCCCTCACAGACAAGCTCGTTGATGATGACGCGCTTGTCTGGATCGGGAAACGTCCCGCGCTTTCGCCGCCGGCGTTTCTCGGCAGCGCAGGTCTGGTCATAGATGATGGCCGTGACGCCCTGTATTTCCCGCAATTCGCGCTGTATCGCATCGAGATCGTTTCTGTGACTGATCGAAACATTGTCAGGAAAATGAACCTGGCCGGCGTATTTTTCCGGCTCGTCGCTGACAATGGCGATACGCTGCACGCCCTCGGCGCGGATCTGCCGCGCCACCGCGTCCACCGTCAGATTTCCTTCATGCGGCTGTCCGCCGGTCATCGCGACCGCATCGTTGAACAGAATCTTGTAGGTAATGTTGGTGCCGGCCGCGACGGCAAACCGGATCGCCAGGGAGCCGGAGTGATTATAGGTGCCGTCGCCGAGATTCTGAAACAGATGTTTGCGCTTGGTGAAGGCGGATTCACCGATCCAATTGGCGCCTTCACCACCCATCGCGGTAAATCCGACGGTGTTGCGGTCCATCCATATCGACATGAAATGGCAGCCGATCCCTGCACCGGCCCGGGATCCTTCCGGAACCTTGGTGGAACTGTTGTGCGGACAACCGGAACAGAAATACGGCTGCCGGACTGCAACATCCGACGTATCTGCCAACATTGCCTGAAACTGCCGCAACCGCTTCACATGGGTGCCGATCTCCTCCGACGGGCCGATCACCCGCAGGATGCGTTCACCGACGGCAATCGCGATATCGTTCGGATCGAGCGCACCCTGCACGGGGAAAAGGCGGTCACCGCGCTCATCGGCTTTGCCGACAATCACCGGATGAATGCCGGAGCCGTAAAGGCTCTCGCGCAGCTGTGATTCAATCAGCGAGCGTTTTTCCTCGACCACGATGATCATATCCAACCCGCGGGCAAAGTCCTTGATGTGCTCGAAATCGAGCGGCCAGGGACAAGCCACCTTGAACAGCCGCAAGCCGAGCTTGTTGGCCTCGCGTTCACCTATGCCGATATCGTCGAGCGCCTGGCGCACATCCAGATAGTTCTTTCCGACCGTGATGATGCCGAGCTTGGCCTTCCTGCCACCCGAATAAATGATGCGATTTAGGTTGTTTGCATGAATAAATGCGGACGCCGCCCGGCGCTTGTGATCATGCAGGCGCTCTTCCTGGGCCATGAAATCAAGCTCGTATCGCACACTCAGCCCGCCGTCGGGTAAATCGATCTCCGGCAGGACGATGTTGACCCGCTCCAGCGACCCATCGACTGACGCGGTCGATTCGATGTTGTCCTTGACGCATTTG
Organism: Hyphomicrobiales bacterium; assembly: GCA_021775495.1. Lineage (GTDB taxonomy): Bacteria > Pseudomonadota > Alphaproteobacteria > Rhizobiales > Rhizobiaceae > JAJFHT01. The sequence goes on from JAJFHT010000362.1 coordinate 8,364, forward strand.
AACGCGGCCCATGTGCCGGCGAAGCGCGACAGGGCGTAGCCATATTGGCCGTAGTCGAGAATCTCCTGGACCCCGGCCGGGTTCAGGATCGGGATCATCGTGTCGACGAAGGCAAACTCGCTTTGATGCGGCAATGTCGAGGACTCGGCCGTATGGTCGTCGCCCATCAGCGCGAGCACGCCGCCATGTTTCGACGATCCGGCCATATTGGCGTGCCGGAAAGCATCGCCAGTCCGGTCGACACCGGGGCCCTTGCCGTACCACAGGCCGAACACCCCGTCATATTTTCCCATGCCCTCCAGCTCAGCGTACTGGGTGCCCCAGATCGCCGTGGCGGCCAGTTCTTCATTGAGCCCGGGCTGAAACCGGATGCCGACCTGTTCGAGATCGTTCCTGGCCCGCCAGAATTGTTGATCGAGCGTTCCGAGCGGAGAGCCGCGATAGCCCGATGCAAAACCGGCAGTGTTCAATCCGGCCCGGCGATCACGTTCGCGCTGCATCAGCATCATTCGGATAACGGCCTGCGCGCCGGAAACAAAAATACGGCCCTTGGTCAGATCGTATTTGTCGTCAAGAGTCACATCGTGAAGCGTCATCACCAGTCTCCGGTGGAATAACCGTCATGCCTGCTTCAGCGATGTGAAGCATCCGTCCTTTTGCGCATTCGGGGCCGGGTTGGGTGCCCGGCTCTTGTGTGTCGAAAACCCCGATGCAGTGTTCTGTCTTCACTATAGGTCCGATTCGCCGGAGTGTCGCCCTCTTCCTTGCCAATCAAGCTTGCCAAACGAAGGCCCGGTCCGCGCATCGCGGTAAATTTCTCTTGATCCATTTGTGCATTGCCATGTTATGCGCAGGGCAACGGGAGGACAAATGACTGGACTGCTTGCGCTATCGGACAGGATTGACCGCATCAACCGGTTCATCGGCACGAAAATATCCTGGTTGATTCTGGTTGCCATTCTGATCAGCGCCGGAAATGCGATCATCAGAAAATCCTTCGACATCTCTTCCAATGCCTGGCTGGAATTGCAGTGGTACCTGTTTGGCACGGTCTTTCTGCTGGCAGCCGCCTACGCCCTGCTGTGCAATGATCACATACGCATCGATGTATTGTCTTCGGCCCTTTCAAAACGCGCCCGTGACTGGATCGACCTCATCTGCCACCTGGTCTTTCTCCTGCCGTTCGCGGTTTTGATGGTCTATCTGTCGGCCCCCTGGGTCCTCAAGGCAATCGCCGAAAATGAGATGTCGCCCAATGCCGGCGGCCTGATCCGCTGGCCCGCAAAAAGCATGTTGTTGATCGGCTTTGCCTTGCTGACCTTGCAGGCGGTTTCCGAGATCATCAAACGTTGGGCCGTCATCCTCGGCATGATCGATGACCCGCATGTGGAGACCCCCGTCAAGGCAGATGATGGTCCCGATGATTGAGCTGATTGCCCACAACCTGGCACCGATCAGCTTTATCACCGTGATGGCTCTGCTGCTGCTTGGCTACCCGGTTGCCTTTACCCTTGCCGCCGGCGGGCTGTTGTTCTTTGTGATCGGGGTTGAACTGTCCCCGTTGACCAGCGAGATAACGCTGTTTTGGCCGCTGCTACAGGCGCATACGGAACGCATTTTCGGCATCATGGAAAACGACACGCTGCTGGCGATTCCGTTTTTCACATTCATGGGCTTGATTCTTGAACGGTCACGGATGGCGGAGGATCTGCTTGATACGATCGGACAATTGTTCGGGCCGGTCCGCGGCGGATTGGCCTATGCGGTGATCCTGGTTGGCGCCCTGCTGGCGGCAACGACCGGGGTCGTCGCTGCCTCGGTTATTGCGATGGGGCTGATCTCGCTGCCGATAATGCTGCGTTACGGATACAATGCCTCGCTTGCATCCGGCACGATTGCGGCATCCGGCACTCTGGCACAAATCGTACCGCCGTCACTGGTGCTGATCGTCATGGCCGATCAGCTCGGACGGTCGGTAGGCGACATGTATGTCGGAGCGCTGCTTCCCGCGGCCATCATAGTGGCGCTCTACTGTCTTTACATATTTGCCATTTCGCTTGTTCGTCCGGGCTGGGTTCCGGCATTGCCGGCCGAGGCCCGCACACTCGGTGGCGGAAGCCTTTCCTTGCTGGTCACCCTCGTGGCCGGTGTCTGCATCTGTCTGGTCACCTACCACACGCTGTTTGCGCAGTTGCGCTATGAGGTACGGCTGGTCAGCGCCATCACAATCGCGGCGCTGTTTGCCTATCTCATTGCCGCGCTGAACCGTCGCCTCGGCCTCAGTCTCCTGTCGCGGCTGGCCGAACATGTGATCGTTGCGCTGATCCCTCCGCTGGCACTGATTTTCCTGGTGCTGGGCACGATCTTTCTCGGCATTGCAACACCAACCGAGGGCGGCGCGATGGGGGCAACCGGCGCACTGGCTCTGGCCTTTGCCAAGGGCCGCCTCTCCATGTCCGTTCTCAAACAGGCCCTCGATTCAACCACTCGACTTGCCGCCTTCGTGATGTTCATCCTGATCGGAGCCCGTGTCTTCGGTCTGACCTTTTACGGCATTGATGGTGCCGACTGGATCGAGGAACTGCTGCTGGCCCTGCCCGGCGGGGAACACGGATTCCTGATCGCCGTAACGCTGATTGTTTTTGTTCTCGGCTGTTTTCTCGATTTTTTCGAAATCGCCTTTATCCTGGTTCCGCTGCTTGTCCCCGTTGCACAAACGCTGGGCATCGATCTTATCTGGTTTGGAATTGTGCTCAGCATCAACCTGCAGGCGTCCTTCCTCACGCCGCCTTTCGGATTTGCGCTTTTTTATCTGCGTTCCATCGCCCCAAAGACAGCCTGGCGGGACACGGTTACCGACCGGACTCTGCCAGCGGTTCGCACGACCGAAATCTATATGGGCGCCCTGCCCTTCGTCGCCATTCAGATCGCAGTGATCCTGATTGTCATCGCCAATCCACGACTGGTCACCCACTACAAGGACAGGCCGGCCATTTCAGCACCGGATTCGATCGTGCCCGTCGCGCCGGGTTTTGGAAACGGCCTGAATCTCCCGCCTCTGGGACTTCCTGGAACGCAAACCGATGACAACCGGAATTCACCGGTGATCGACCTGTCGCAACCACCGAAAATCGAATGAACCGAGCATGGCGGCGACATTGCTGACAAACAACATACGCTGAGAATTGCGGGTAGGAGAAATCCCGAAACCGGCTGTCCGGGATCAACGGTCAGACGCGGATGATCCGGTCTACAATTTGCCGGTTCGCTGCTGAATCATCATGAACGTATCGAATGTGTATTCGGAAAACTGCATCCACAGATAAGCGTCCTTCTTGAACGCCAATTGATGCTCATAGATCTTCTTGAACACCGCATTTTCTTCCGAAATCTCGGCATAGGTGCCTATGGCGGCCTCGTAGGATGCTTCGAGAATGTCCTGACTGAACGGACGCAGTTGCGCGCCGGCCTTGACCAGGCGCTTCAGAGCGGCGGGGTTTTTGGAATCGTAATTTGCCAGCATGTCCGAGTTCGCCGCACGCGATGCCATGTCCAGGATCGTCTGGTAGGTTTTCGGCAGGGCGTTGTACTTTTCCAGATTGATCAGATTGTGCAGCACCGGGCCGCCTTCCCACCATCCGGGATAATAATAGTACTGCGCCACCTTGTTGAAGCCGAGTTTCTCGTCGTCATAGGGGCCGACCCACTCGGTGGCGTCGATCGTGCCCTTTTCCAGCGACGGATAGATATCTCCGCCGGCAATCTGCTGCGGGACGACACCGAGCTTGGCGATGATCTTGCCGCCCATTCCGCCAATACGCATCTTCAGGCCCTGCAGATCGGCAACGGAATTGATTTCCTTGCGGAACCATCCACCCATCTGCGAACCGGTATTGCCGCAGGGGAATCCGATGAGTCCCTGACCGGCATAGAATTCATTCATCAGTTCCTGGCCGCCGCCATGGTAGAACCATGCGTTCTGCAGCCGCGCATTGAGGCCGAATGGGATCGCCGTGCCCAGCGCATAGGTCGGATCCTTGCCCCAATAATAATATGAAGCGGTATGGGCCATTTCCACCGTGCCGTCGGCAGCGGCATTGGCCGCCTGCAGTCCGGGAACGATTTCGCCGCCGGCAAACACCTGGATGTCGAACTTACCATCGGTTGCATCGCGAATGAAATCCGCGGTCGTCTCGGCGGCACCGTAGATCGTGTCGAGCGCTTTCGGAAATGAGGAAGTGCAACGCCAGGTCACTTTGGGATGCGCATCGACAACCGCCGGAGAGGCAAGTTCGGATTTTTCGGCTGCCGGGGTTGCCGTCTCGGCCGCGGCCGCCGGCTTTGTGTCGGTCTGCGCCAGTGCGGTGACGGGGAGTGTCCCGGCCGCAGCCACGCCAGCGCCAGCCAACCCCGCCTTCCTGAGAAACAAACGACGGTCCATGAATTCCTCCAAAAACTTAAATATCAACCACGGCGATCGCCCTGATATTCGGGGCGCCAAAATCCGCGCCATAGATACACGCTGAATCGTGCAAGTCTAGAGTCTACCGTCTCGTCATCCAATTTGCCTCACTCCATGTAAAGTCGAGTGGCCCGGCACTGATTCCGGGTGCTGATTTCCACATCGCGAACATTGGTTGTTTCATCGACTGCGGATTGGAAAGCGAGGCTTTTCGTCCTAGTATGGAAGGCTGAAAACAAAGTCTTCCTCGCCAGGGACCACAACATGCATCAGCCGCTCGTAGCCATTTCCTCGGATGTGCGGGAGTTTGACAATTACACTTGGCACGCAGTGCCGGAAACATATCTGAAAGCCGCCGTGGAAGGCGCCGGCGTGCTGCCGCTCATCGTACCCTCTTTCGGAAGTCAACTGGATATTGACGGGCTGTTGAACGGTGTCGATGGTCTGCTGATCACCGGATCGAAATCGAATGTCCACCCGGAACTTTACGGCCACCCGCCAAGCGCGGCACACGAACCCTATGACACGGCCCGTGACGCCACCACCCTGCCGATGATCACGGCGGCGATCGAACGCGGCCTGCCAATGCTGGCCATTTGCCGTGGTATTCAGGAACTCAATGTTGCCCTGAACGGAACGCTTGCGACCGAAATACAGGAACGTGACGGTATCCTCGAACATCGCGCCGCGCCGGTTGATAACCAGGACACGCGATTTGCCATCCATCAGCCAATCAGGGTCGAGCCTGGTTCTTGCCTCGCCGAAATTCTTGGTGATGAGGCCATCGTTAAAGTGAATTCTCTGCATCGCCAGGCGATCGACACACTTGCCGAAAACCTTGTGGTCGAGGCGACCGCCGAGGACGGGACGGTCGAAGCCGTCTCGGTCCGAGGGGCCAGGGCCTTTGCGGTTGGTGTGCAATGGCATCCGGAATACTGGTTCGACAGCGATCCGGTTTCCGCACGGATATTCCGTGCGTTCGGCGATGCCGCACGGCAACATGCGGAAGCGCGTTTGCATCCAATAGCAGCGGAATAGAACGATGAGCGAGGATTACAAAACCCAACACGGCCACACGCATGATCATTCCAAATTGAGCGATGTCGAACTCCGGGTGCGCACTCTGGAATCCCTGCTGATCGAAAAGGGTTATGTCGAACCGAAGGCGCTTGACCGTCTGATCGAGACCTATGAAACCCGCATTGGTCCGCGCAACGGCGCACGGGTTGTCGCCCGGGCATGGGTCGATCCGGACTATCGCCAATCCCTGCGCGACGACGCGACGGCTGCGATTGCTTCGCTCGGCTTTTCCGGGCGGCAGGGCGAACACATGATCGCCGTCGAGAACACCGACGATGTGCATAATCTCGTCGTCTGCACATTGTGCTCCTGCTATCCATGGCCGGTGCTCGGCGTGCCGCCGACATGGTACAAGTCGCCGGCCTACCGATCCCGTGCCGTTATCGACCCGCGCAGCGTACTGCGTGAGTTTGGCGTGGAGGTCGCGGAAACAAAAAAGGTCCGGGTTTGGGATTCGACCTCGGAAGTCCGGTATCTGGTAATTCCGCAGCGCCCGGACGGAACCGAAAACCTGTCGGAGGAAAGCCTGGCCGATCTGGTCACCCGTGATTCCATGATCGGCGTCGGCTTGGCCCTCACCCCGGAAACGGCACAATGAACGGGGCCGCGGATCTCGGTGGAATGATGGGTTTCGGCCCGATCGACCGGAAGAATGACGATCAATTGTTCCACGACGAGTGGGAGCGCCGGGTGTTCGCCCTGACGCTGGCCATGGGCGCGACCGGCAGTTGGAGTATCGATGCCTCACGGTTTGCCCGTGAAAGCCTGCCGCCGGCGCAATATCTGTCATCGAGTTATTATGAAATCTGGCTGGCGGGCCTTGAGAAACTGCTGGAACAGAGCGGACTTGTAACCCAGGCTGAAAGGCAATCCGGGTCGGCAAAGGAACCGGCCAAACCGGTCTCCCGGGTTCTCGCCGCCGCCAACGTCGATACCGTCCTGACCGCCGGTGCTCCGGCTGACCGGCCAACCGACCTGATTGCCCGCTTTCACTCCGGACAAAAGGTTCGTGCCGTCAATCACCACCCCCGGACGCATACCAGGTTGCCGCGCTACCTGCGCGGCAAATGCGGTCAGGTTGTCAGGTTGCATGGCACGCACGTACTTCCCGACAGCAATGCCCATGGCAACGGCGAAAACCCGCAATGGCTCTATGCGGTGGAATTCGCCGCCGATGAACTTTGGGGCAACGGGCAAAACGACAGCGTGATCGCAGATTGCTGGGAGTGCTACCTTGAACCCGCCTGATGATGCACCGATGGCTGATTTGGCGATCCGCGAAGCACCGCCGGCGTTTGCCGCACCCTGGCACGCGCAGGCGTTTGCGATGGCTGTGACCCTAAATGAGACCGGTGCCTTCAGTTGGAAGAGCTGGTCTGAGGCGCTTGGTGCGGAGTTGAAATCAGGTCGGTATGAAGACAGCGAAGACGGGTATTACACTGCCTGGCTGACCGTTCTGGAAAACATGTTGTGCGATATTGCCGTAACCGACCCGTCGGAACTGGCAGAGCGCAAAAACGCCTGGGATCGTGCTGCACGCGCGACACCGCACGGTCAGCCGATCGTTCTCTCCGATGGTTAGAGTGTATCCGTAGCCTGTCAGAGGATATCGGCAGGAATAAGTGTCAGGAATGGCGCGGCCGGCACGACCGACTCGAACCCTCCACCGTCAGCCTCGGAAAACTCGACAACCGGACGTCCGCCGGCTTCTGCCAGAATGACGGTTCCATTTTCAGATTGGCGCCAAACCGTGGCACTGGCCAGGGCTGGATAAACGGCTTCACAATTGCCGTCTTTCTCCAGACGGTTGTCCGATCCCGACAATTCCGTGCCAAGCTGTACCGTGCAGCTTCCGGCGCCCAGTGCCCCAAGCCGGTAGGTCTGTGGGCCAGAAGATTGAACCGTTGCCGGCTCAGAAGCACCGTCTTCAGCCTGCTGAATCCGTTGCGAAACCGTCGACGCAACACTTGCGACAGAGAGTGCCAGGACGGAAAAAATCGCGATGGTTTTGCTCATGTGCCTGTTCCGGGAATAACAAAAAACAAACGATCCCTGAAAAGACAGCTTGGGGCAGAGGCGTTAATTGGCTGTAAACGGCCGACACGCCGATCCGGCATTGCCTCGCCGACATCCTGTAGGGGCGTCGCCGTCGAGGCGCTGCAAATCCGATGTTCTGCATCGTCAATCAGTCCCGTTCGACGGGCTGCGTCGTGGACTGGCGGACATGTAACTCCGGTTTGATCAGTTCCTGTGTCGGTTCGACTTCAATACCGGACAGCCGGTCGAGCAGAACCCGCGCTGCACGGCGGCCAACTTCGCGCTGACCGTTCCAGACTGTCGTCAACGCCGGTGTCGCGATCGAAGCCTCTTCGAGATCATCATATCCGGTCACCGAAATGTCGACACCAGGCACCAGCCCGGCCCGCGCAATGCCGTTCATCAATCCGATTGCGATCAGGTCGTTCCAGCACACCGCGGCGGTCGGTTTGTCCTTATGCGACAGGAACTGCCCGGCCACCTCGAAACCCGCCTGCTTGGTTCTCGGCCCCGGAATGCGCCAACTCGGATCAACTCTGAGGCCGGCTCGTTCCATCGCGGCGACATAACCGCGATAGCGGTGGCGTCCTGTCGAGGTCTGGTCCGTTCCGCCGATCATGATAATGCGGCGATGGCCGAGCGAGATCAGGTGATTGGTGGCCAGACCGATCCCATAGGCATCGTCGCCGCGGAAAACCGGGACACCCGCTCCCTTGACGGTTCGCGCTATCAAAACGGCCGGCAGGCCGTTGTTTTCGGCGGTTTCGATATCCTCACGCGGCGTTCCGATGGCCGGCGACATGATCACGCCGTCGGCACCAAGTTGCAGCAACGTATCGATAAAGGTCCGTTGCTTGTCGAGCTGGTCATAATGGTTCGACAGGATGAAGGTTTGGCGGCTGCGATCCAGTTCAGCCTCGATCGACCTCAAGATCTCCGCATAGAAGGGGTTCATGATGTCATGGACAACGACCCCCAGAATGCCGGATCTGCGTGTTCTCAGACTGGCCGCGCGGCGGTTGTAGATATAGCCGATCTGCCGGGCATGGTCCTTAATGCGCTCGCGGGTTTCATCGGCCACCAGGGGACTGTCACGCAATGCGAGCGAAACCGTGGCAGTCGATACGCCGAGCGCGTCGGCAATCGTCGACAATTTGATCTTTTGTGCCAGAATTGCACTCCCGAATGAAACCGGCTCCGGCGCGAAATCACCCGAATATGGGTCCGCTTTCGGTTGTATTAAACCGTTTAAATCGGGTTATGGCATCGAACGTCGGCAAATCAAAGTGTTTTTCGAACGTCCGGACGCGCCACAGGATCAGTTGCTTTCGCTGTTGCCAGTCAGCGTCTGCTCGACCTCGGTGAGTAGCCTTGCAAGGGTCTTCTGATCTTTTTTATCGAGGTCCCTGAGGGCTTGCTTTTCAGTCTTCCGCACTGCCTTGGAAATGGCCTTGATCGCATTGCGGCCATTATCGGTCAGATAAATCAGTGTTTGACGGCCATCGGTCCTGGAGCCTGCTTTTCGAACAAACCCCTGCCCCTGCAAGCGCGATATCGTCTTGGTGATGGTGGGAGGCCGGACGCCAAGCCGTTCGGCAAGGGAACCTGGTGTCTGCCCGTCCCGTTCGTCGAGCAGCAACATTATCTGGTCCTGGCCGGCATAGAAGCCGTGCTCAAGCAAACGCGTAGCAAGATCCGTGCGCGAAAGGCGCGATACGGTCTGTACAAGATTTATCAGTTCACCCCGACCTGATTTGGCCATATATCCTGTTTCCCGTGCTTGGATGACGTTCAAACTGGTGGCTTTCAGAAAAAAAAATCAACCAGAAAGCGCATTTCTGATCATATAGTGCGAGTCGGCATGATAGGCAATTTTTAGTAAACTAAGAAATCAGTAGTTATGAATACATGCGTTGATATTAATACATTCGAAGATATCGATATTTCTGACGAAGTTGCAGAAAAGTGGATTGTTGTTCTTCCACTTGGCGCCACGGAGCAGCACGGAACACACCTTCCAGTTGAAACAGATACACTCATTGCGGAAGGATTGGTGGAGCGGATAAAGGCCCGATTGCCGGCTGACTCCCTGGTCAAATTTCTTCCTGCCGAGCCTGTCGGATATTCAATCGAACATGTCGACTTGGGCAAAACAAGGACTCTCACATTTGATGCAGCAATTAACCGCTGGATCGGAATCGGTGAACAGTTGCACCGGTCGGGGATCCGCAAGTTCGTTATGTTTAATACCCATGGTGGTAATAGTGCATTAATGACAATTGTGGCAACCGAATTACGCGTGCGGCACGCCATGCTGGCAGTCGCAACCAGTTGGACACGGTTCGGCCTGCCCGAAAACTGCATTTCCGCCGAGGAGAAGGCGTACGGTATTCATGGCGGGGAAATCGAAACCTCGGTTATGCTGGCGCTGCACCCGGAAAAGGTCGACATGGCCAAAGCACGGGATTTTCCGTCGTTTCAAAAACAACTTTCCGAACAGGCGACGTTTCTGCGCGCATATGGTCCGCACGCCTTCGGCTGGAAAATGCGCGATCTCAATCCCGATGGCGTCACCGGCAACGCCGCACGGGCGACCGCAGCGACCGGGGAAGCGCTGCTGAACCACGCGGCAGACGGTTTTATCGGATTGCTGCAGGATGTGGATGCCTTCGATCCGAATTTGCTGGATTAGAGAATCTTCGAGCGCTTCCGTGCCACTTTAGTGTCCTAACATCGTGCATTATTGCGGCGGCACGCCTATATCGGGCGAACAGCTCTCATGAGGCCTTTGATGAACGATATGGAAACACAGATTCCGGTTACCGTGCTGACCGGCTATCTCGGCTCCGGCAAGACAACTTTACTCAACCGGATCCTGTCGGAGGGCCATGGCAAACGCTACGCGGTCATAGTCAATGAGTTCGGCGAAATCGGTATCGACAACGAACTGATCGTCGAGTCCGACGAGGAAATCTACGAAATGAACAATGGCTGCGTCTGCTGCACCGTCCGCGGCGACCTGATCCGTGTCGTCGAAGGGCTGATGCGCCGTCCCGGCCGCTTCGATGCGATCATTGTCGAGACAACCGGCCTGGCGGATCCCGCACCCGTCGCGCAGACCTTTTTCATGGACGATGATGTGCGCGCCAAGACGCGGCTCGACGCGGTTGTCGCGCTGGTCGATGCGAAGCATTTACCGCTCCGTCTGCAAGACAGCCGCGAGGCCGAAGATCAGCTTGCCTTTGCCGATGTCGTACTGCTCAACAAGACCGATCTGGTTGATGATGCGGAACTGCAGGCGCTCGAACAGACAATCCGGACGATCAACCCGTCGGCCCGCATCCATCGCACCGAACGCGCCGGAATCAATCTGGACGCGGTGCTCGATCGTGGTGCCTTTGACTTGTCCCGCGCGCTTGAAAACGATCCGCATTTTCTCGGCCACGAACATCCGGACCACGCCTGCGGCCCCGATTGCGACCATGATCATCACGACCACCATCATCACCATAATCATGCAGCCCCGATCCACGATACCAAGGTGCAATCGATCTCGCTGCGCGCGGGTGCCCTCGATCCGAAAAAATTCTTTCCCTGGATACAGAAAACCACTCAGATCGATGGTCCGAACATCCTGCGCCTGAAAGGCATTATCGCTTTTGACGGCGATACCGACCGCTATGTCGTGCAGGGCATCCACATGATCATCGAAGGCGACCACCAGCGCGCCTGGCGCGATGATGAAGCCCGCGAAAGCCGTATCGTTTTCATCGGTCGCGATCTCGATCGTGAAAAGCTCGAGCGCACATTTCTGGCCTGTACTGCGTAGAGCATTTCATGCCGACGGTCGCCCCTCTTGACCTTGACGGTCATTGCATTACCGCCACCTTCATCAATGACATCCCGCATTTTGCGCTTGCTGATGGCGTCGTGCATCGGCTCGACCACGGCCATAAATGGGCCGAGATACACGACGGTCTGCTGAGCACGGCCATTGATGCCGCTGCCGGTATTATTGTCAGTGGCGGTGAGGACGGCCGGATCCAGGCGACGGATTCTGCGGGAAAGACCACCACCGTCGCAACTGTCGAACGCAAGTGGATCACCAGTGTGGCTATCGGGCCGCGCGGTCTGATCGGCTGGGCAACGGGAAAGACCGCCGGAGCTCGCCTGGGCGACGGCCAGATCAGGTCGTTTCAGCATGAACGTTCGATCGAAGGTCTGGCATTCGCACCCAAGGGCGCGCGCATTGCCGCCGCCCGCTACAATGGCGTGTCAATGTTCTGGGTTGCGGCCGAGGGTCAACCGGTGGACCTCGAATGGAAAGGTGCTCACACCGATGTCACCTTTTCGCCGGACGGCAAATATGTCGTCACGGCGATGCAGGAAAACGCCCTGCACGGTTGGCGGCTTACCGACAGCAGGCACATGCGGATGACCGGCTACCCGGCAAAGATCAAATCGACATCGTGGAGCGCAAAGGGAAAATGGTTGGCCTCGTCGGGCGCACCTGCAGCGATCGTCTGGCCGTTCCACGGCAAGGACGGTCCGATGGGAAAATCGCCGCTCGAACTCGGCACGAGAGGCGATCAGTCCGTCACGGCGGTTGCCTGTCATCCGACCGATGACGTTGTGGCGATCGGCTATACTGACGGCATGGTGATGGCCTCCCGGTTTTCCGACCAGAAGGAGGTCTTGCTGCGCCGCTCCGGTGAAGGTCCGGTCACCTCCCTGGACTGGGACAAGGCCGGCAAACGCATCTGTTTCGGCAGCGAAGCCGGCGATTGCGGCGTAGTGGATATTTCTGCCTGATTGGCTCTCAGCGCACCAGGATCGCGCGTAGATCATTGACATTGGTGCCGGTCGGCCCGGGCACGAACAGATCGTCAATCGCATCGAATGCCGACCAGGCGTCGTTGTTTTGCAGCATTGATTTCGGATCGCGGCCCGCGGCCCGCAGACGCTGTGCCGTACCGCCATCGGCAAATGCGCCGGCATTGTCTTCAGAGCCGTCAATGCCATCCGTATCGGCTGCCAGCACATCGATACCGGCCAGCCCGTCAATCTCACAGGCGAGCGACAGCAAGAATTCGGTATTGCGGCCGCCTCTGCCCTTGCCGGCCAGGGTTACGGTGGTTTCACCGCCGGACAGCACGACAACCGGTTTTACAAAGGGCCGGTTTTTCAACGCGATCTCGCGTGCGATTGCTGCATGCACCCGGCCCACCTCACGCGCCTCGCCCTCCATGGAATCCGACAGGATCACCGCTTCGGTCCCCTGTTGCTTCGCAACATCGGCGGCCGCTTCCAGTGATACCGCCGCCGAGGCGATGACACGGACCTGGTTGTTCTCAAAACACGCATCACCAGGTTTGGGCGCATCCGCGGCAGACGATTCGAGCAGCGCCAGCGCCGCACCCGGCAATTTCAATCCAAACTGGTCGACAATCGCCAGTGCATCGGCGCGCGTCGCCGCATCGGGAACGGTCGGGCCGGAGGCGACGAATGCCGGATTGTCGCCGGGCACGTCCGAAACCACCAGGGAAACGACTTTCGCCGGATGGGCCGCGGCCGCCAACCGACCACCCTTGATGGCGGAAAGATGCTTGCGCACTGTGTTCATTGCGGAAATCGGAGCGCCGGAAGCCAGCAGCTCCTCGTTGACGGCGATCTCATCTGCCAGGGTCAATCCAGTGAGCGGAGCCGGCAGCAGTGCCGAGCCGCCACCGGAAACCAGCGCAATCACCAGATCGTCCGGCGTCAGATCCTGGACGGTCTCGAACAGGCGTTTCGCCCCGGCAGCACCGGCAGCATCGGGAACCGGATGCGCGGCCTCCAGGATTTCGATCCGTTTGCAGGCCACCCCGAAGCCATAACGGGTGACAATGACGCCTTCCAGCGGTCCATCCCACAGCGTCTCCAGCGCGGCCGCCATCTGGGCAGACCCCTTGCCGGCGCCGATCACGACCGTGCGGCCCTTCGGCTTGTCGGGCAGGTAACGGGCAATCGTCCTGTTCGGGTCGGCGGCAGCGACCGCGGCTTCAAACAGTCCGGTTAAAAACCGGCGTGGATCAGCTATGGACATGCGGTTTCCCTGTATCCAGTTGGTTACCAGCGTTGAAAAGCCGCTTTGGCCATGAATGGCAAGCCAAAACAACAAGTGCGTCGTTTCGCATCACAAAATCCAGGCAGGAATGTTATGGCTGGACCGGACCCATCAGCTTTAAATCCGGAGTACGGCAATGACCATCAGCGCAATCGTTTGGGGAGAAAACATCCACGAACAGAACAACGGGGATGTTGCTTCGCTCTATCCGGGCGGCCTGCATGGCTGCATAGCAGCGGCATTGAACACGGACACGACCATAGAAGCCACCACCGCAACACTGCGGGAGGCCGAACATGGACTAACCGAAGACCGTCTTGCTGAAACCGACGTGCTTTTGTGGTGGGGGCACGCGGCCCATGACCAGGTCTGTGATGCCGTTGTGGACCGGATCTGCGAGGCGGTCTGGTCCGGCATGGGTATGATCTTTCTGCACTCGGCGCATTTTTCAAAACCTTTCAAACGCCTGATGGGCACATCGTGCAACCTGACCTGGCGCGAAGCCGGCGAGCGCGAACGGCTTTGGGTCGCCAACCGCAATCATCCGATAACGAAAGGCTTGCCGGACAGTTTCGAGCTGGAAAACGAAGAGATGTACGGCGAGCCGTTCGGCGTTCC
>JAJFHT010000363.1 GCA_021775495.1 Hyphomicrobiales bacterium
GACGGCCTGCTTTCGGTCTGCCCCTATTACAACCGGCCGACGCAGCAGGGCTTGATCGAGCATTTCGGTGCTATTGCCGGCGCCACCGACAAGGATATTCTCGTCTACAACATCCCGTACCGAACATCGGTCAATCTTGCGAACGAGACGCTGTTCCGTCTTGCCGAAATGCCCAACATCATCGGCATCAAGGACAGTTCCGGCATCATCCAGCAATCACTCGACCTGCTGGCCGGCAGGCCGGACAGATTTTCCGTGCTGACCGGTGAGGACGCGATGTTCTATACGATGCTGGCCAATGGCGCCGATGGCGGCATTCTGGCGGCCAGCCACATCGCCACCGAGCGGTTCGTGCAGATTGCGCATCGGATGGCGGCAAATGACCATCAAGGTGCACGGGAGATCTGGACGACGCTGGCCCCGGTCATGCCGCTGCTGTTCCGCGAGGCCAATCCGATTCCGATCAAATACTGCCTGTGGCGCGAGGGGCTGATCGCGTCACCGGAATGCCGCTTGCCGCTGGGCCGTATTTCAGATGGGTTGGCGGCGGAACTGGATGGATGGATGCGCGGCTAGATTGTCAGGCTGGCGGCCGCACCAAGACAGAAAGCCCCGATTGAAACAGATAGTATTCGCGGTTTGGGCAGTTCGTTTTCGAGCAGATTGATCAGTGTAAGTGCAGCAATCCAGTAGAGATTCATGACACCGCCGACAAACAGCAACGACATCAACGGCGCCGAACTGACAACGCAGTGAATGCCCCGCTTTACGCCAGCCGGCACCGGTTCGCTCCACAGCGTGCCGGACCGGCAGCGCTGCAGATTGCGGGCTTTCACCGCTGATATCTGGTAGAGGCCAGCGGCCAGAAGAAGGCTACCGGACAGCCGGACGTCCTGGCTCCACATCATCATCGGATGAAGCAGCCCTATCTGTTCGAGTGCATATTGCAGCACGGTCGCCGCAGCGGAGAACGCCATCCAGACAACTCCATAGCCGGCTAGGAATCCGAGAACGGCTGCAGATCCGACCGATTGCCGCCGGACCTTTCCGGCAATGCCGGGCAACATCATGGCGATCATCATCAGCCACCACATGACAAACATGTTAAGCGCATGGGCCAGGTTCCACGAACCGCTTGCGGTCGGCAAATCCATCGGCGGTGGAAATTGCCATGTCGACATGACGAGAATGCTTGTGCCCAAGCCGGCGCCGGCAAGCAGGAACACCCAGCTTGCCAGAACCAGTCCGGGGACGATCAGCACCGCCGATCGCGGTGTCCAAATTATCTTTCGTGCCAGCATCCTCCGCCGATCTCAGTAGTTGTCGTGGTGGCGAACCCAGGACATCGGATTGCCCTCGGCCGGTTCGTCGCGGCCCTTCGGCGTCAGGTCGATATAGCTGTAGGCGGCGTTGGTGACATCAAGCCCGCGGCCATAGGTCGAATAGGTGTGATAGATCTCACCGTCATCGGCCTTGGCAAAGACGCTGGTGCCGTGCGCCTCGTCCATCGGATAGAATGTGTTCTCGGTGAAATTGTAGAACACCGGATCTTCAGGCTTGTGATCAGACCCGAAACTCACGTCGAAATCCGCATTGAAGCTGTTGGAGAAGGAAGACACCCAGTTGAAGTCCCAGCCCATGCGCTGCTTGAACGGCGTCAGCTTTTCCATCGGCGCCCGTGAAATCGCGACGAAGGCGATGTCGCGACTGTCAAGATGCGACCCGATGCCGTTGAAATTGTCGGCCCAGAACGAACAGCTGACACAGCCGGCCTCCCATTCGGGACCGAACATGAAGTGATAGACGATCAGCTGGCTGCGCTCGCCGAACAGGTCGGCAAGCGTGACGTCTCCATTGTCGGCCTCAAAGACATAGTCCTTTTCGACATTCACCCAGGGCAATTGCCGCCTTGCGGCCGCAATTTCGTCCTGCCGGCGCGTCAGTTGCTTTTCCTGCGCCAGCAATTGCTGTCGCGCCTCGAGCCATTGTTCACGTGAAACAGCGTTTACGGTCGTCATATCGGTCTCCTTTATGTTTAACGTTGTGTGGCGGTCAGGATTACCAATGCGGCGGCATGGTCGCCTCCATTCCGGGCAGTGCCGCGACCCGGTCTTTCCAGGCGGCGACGTTCGGATAGCGCACCGGCGGCTCGTCAAATCCGAGCGGGGCCATGATCTCGTTTTTGGTTTCCACGGCACGCTGGACCAGCCGGATTTCCGGAAAGGCCACAGCGTCCGCCGCACTCGGCGTGTCTCCCGCGACAAAGGCTTGGTCGTCCAGCAGGTTCTCAAGCCAACGGTATTCGGCGTGCAGCGCTGCGGCGGCGGCATCAAACGTCTCCCGCTCGGCAGTGCCTTCCTTCGGCAACGGCCGGCCGGCAAGCAGGATCGGCGCCAGCAGGTTGTTGCCCGCATCGCGCAGGTAGTCGCAGCACTCCAGGGTCAGCTGCCAGATGTGGGCCGCCTCATCGGCAGTCCCGCCGAACAGCGGGTGTTTTTGGTACCGTCGGTCGAGCCAGGCCAGAATGGCGATTGAGTCGCGCAGGACCAGCCCGTCGGCTTCGAGCACCGGCACCGTCGCACGCGGGTTCAAGGCTCGAAAAGCATCGGAGCGATGTTCCATCGTCGACAGTTGCAGCAGCCGCGTATCCCATTCCAGACCTTTCAAGGTCAGGCCGATCAATACCCGCCAGCCGCGAGGCGAGCCGCTGACAGTGTGAAGCGTGATGGTCATGATGAAGCTCTTTCCAAAATCGATGACGATTGCCGGAAAGATAATTGTCCAGTATGAATTCACAAGAAGGCAGAATTTTCGTATATAGTATCAAAAATGATACCATTGGACGAACGGAGGCTTGGATGGACACTCAGGTGATGGCGGAAACCGCTGATCAGAAAGACCCGGACAAGGTGGAGGAATGGCTGTGCCCGATGCCGGACATTGCCCAGATCATCGGCGGGAAATGGAAGCTGATCATTCTGCAGATCCTGATCTTCGGCGGCACCAGGCGGTTCAATGAACTCCGGCGGATGATCGACGGTGTGACCCAGACCATGCTGACCAATCAGCTACGGGCTCTGGAACGCGACGGGCTGGTGTCGCGAAAGGTCTATGCCGAAGTGCCGCCACGGGTGGAATACACCGCGACACAAAGGGCGCTCGACCTGCAGGAGATGTTCCAGGCGATGCATGACTGGTGGGTGAAGGGCGAACAGGACAGCGCGGGTTAGAGCTTTTCGACCAGTTCCTGCAGCCAGGCCCAATCGGCGACGGCCGCATCATTGGTGATCATATAGATCTTGCGGTCAAAGACAGGCGCATCGGCGATGTGGTGTAGCGCGCCGCTGGCCCGGTGCGGCTCGGCAATGCGTTCGGGCAGATAGGCCGAGCCGCCATGTTCCAGAAGATGCTCCAGAGCCCAGACGGCGGAACCGAAAGTGATCTTGGCAGTACCGGCATCGGCGTAGGCTGCGGCGTGGCGGCGGCCGAAATCCTCCCCGGCATCGACATAGATATATCCGGGGTCGAAGCGCATCGGACTGCCCGGCCGCGTCGTGTAGAGCACCAATTGCTCGGCCCGCAGCACATGGGTCGACTGATTGTCGTGCGCGGCCGGCTGATAGGTCAGCGCGACATCGACCAGCCCGGTGCCGAGCCACTGGTCGAGATCGTCCTGTTCTCCCGGCCAGGCCGACAAAGCCGTTTTGGGCCGGGTGCGGTGAACCTCGCCGAACAATCGCCGCCCGAATTCCGGCCACAGGTCCATGTGGCAACCCATGTTGAACACCGTATCGATGCCGGCCGGCAATGCTGCTTCCTGGCGCGCCTGATGCCACAGGCCAACCATGACTTCGGCGTAACGTTTGAACTTGAAGCCCGAAGAGGTCAGTTCGGCGCCGGATTTCTGCCGATGCAGCAAGGTCTGTCCGAGTTCCGCCTCCAGCCCCTTCAACCGCGCGGTCACCGTCGACTGGGTGACGTTCAGCCGTTCGGACGCCCGCACCAGGCTTCCGGTTTCCACGATGGCAAGAAAGGTCTGCAGACCGGAAACGTTCATGGCGTCACTCTCAATTCGAAAAATCCGAATTTACACTACGAAATAATTCGTTTTCCAAATACATCGAGATTTGACAGGATACAATCCAAGTCTCGGCACCAGACCAATCAAGAGACAAAGGACGTGAAATGAACCAGACAGCGACAGGTCCCATCAGCCTCGCTTCACGCGAGGATTTCATTCGCGGCATGCGCTCGGTTGCCAGCAGCGTCACTGTCGTCACCACGGATGGCCCGGCCGGCCGTTACGGCGCGAACGTCAGTGCCTTCTGTTCGGTATCGGCGGATCCGCCGTCGGCGCTGGTCTGCCTTCGGGCCGACAGCCGCATTGCCGGCAGCGTCG
>JAJFHT010000364.1 GCA_021775495.1 Hyphomicrobiales bacterium
CGGAAGAAGCCCGGGAAATCATGGCCGAACTGGGCATTCGCAAGTTTGACGATCTGGTCGGGCAGATTCAGATCCTCGACCAGAAAAAGGTCATCGATCACTGGAAGGCGAAAGGGCTCGATTTCTCCAATCTGTTCTACAAGCCGGAGGTCGATTCCAGCGTCAACATTTTCAATTGCGAGACCCAGAACCATCAGATCGACAAGATTCTGGACCGCAAGCTGATCGAGCTCGCGAAGCCGGCGCTTGATGACGGAACCCATGTGAAAATCGACTTGCCGATCAACAATACCGACCGGACGGCCGGCACCATGTTGTCGGGCCGGATCGCCAGTCTCTATGGACATAAAGGACTTCCCGACGAGACGATCCACATCAAATTGTCGGGCACGGCAGGGCAGAGTTTTGGGGCCTGGACCGCACGCGGCGTCACCATGGAACTTGAGGGAGAAGCCAACGACTATGTCGGCAAGGGCCTGTCGGGCGGCAGACTGATCGTCTACCCGCCGACCCACGATATCCAATACGAACCCTCGGAAAGCATCATCGTCGGCAATACCGTGCTGTACGGCGCCATCGAAGGCGAATGTTATTTCCGCGGCGTGGCGGGAGAACGGTTTGCCGTGCGTAATTCCGGTGCCGTTGCCGTGGTTGAAGGCCTTGGTGATCACGGCTGCGAATACATGACCGGGGGCGTCGTGGCCGTCCTTGGCAATACCGGCCGAAATTTTGCCGCCGGCATGTCGGGCGGCATTGCCTATGTGCTCGATGAGGACGGAACCTTTGCTCAAAGGTGTAATCTGTCGATGGTCGAGCTTGAACCGGTGCAGGAGGAAGACGACCTGCTGGAAAAGCTGCACCATCATGGCGGCGACATTGAACATCATGGCCTGGTCGATGTTTCGTCCGACATGACCCGCCACGATGACGAGCGGCTGCATCAGATGATCACCAACCATATGCACTATACGAATTCCGGGCGGGCGCGGCACATTCTCGACAATTGGGAAGCGTTCCGGCCGAAATTCGTAAAAGTCATGCCGGTCGAATACCGTCGGGCGCTGCTGGAAATCGAACAGTCGCGTTCCGACACTTCGGCAGCCGACAAGGGACGCGAAAAGGGACGTTAAGTTGGGAAAAGTAACTGGTTTTCTTGAAATTGACCGCCGCGACCGCAAATACCGGCCGGCATCCGACCGTATTCGCAACTACCGCGAGTTCGTCATCCCGCTGGGCGAGGCAACGACCCGCGACCAGGCAGCACGCTGCATGGATTGCGGCATCCCCTATTGCCATACCGGCTGTCCGGTCAACAATCAGATCCCCGATTGGAACGATCTGGTCTACCGCGGTGACTGGGAAGAGGCGGCGCGCAATCTGCACTCGACCAATAATTTTCCCGAGTTCACCGGACGTATCTGCCCTGCGCCGTGCGAGGCCTCCTGCACACTGAACATTACCGACGAGCCGGTCACCATCAAGACGATCGAATGTGCCATCGTCGACCGGGCGTGGCAGGAAGGCTGGGTCAAACCGGACATCCCGGCGCACAAAACCGGAAAGAAAGTCGCGGTGATTGGCGCCGGACCGGCGGGAATGGCCTGTGCCCAGCAACTGGCGCGCGCTGGACACGACGTTCATCTCTACGAGAAATATGCAAAAGCCGGCGGGCTTCTGCGCTATGGCATTCCCGATTTCAAGATGGAAAAGCACTATATCGACCGGCGGGTCGAGCAGATGCAGGCCGAAGGGGTGACATTTCACTACGGCGTTAATGTCGGTGTTACCGTGGAGGCGCAGGAGATCGTCGACGGTCATGATGCGGTGGTCGTGACAGGCGGTGCGGAAAAGCCCAGAGACCTGCCGATTGACGGTCGCGATCTGGCCGGCATCCATTTAGCCATGGATTTTCTGCCGCAGCAGAATCGCAGGAACAGCCGTGAACCGCTTGGTGACATCGATCCGATACTGGCTGACGGGAAACATGTGGTTGTCATCGGCGGCGGCGATACCGGTTCAGACTGTATCGGAACTTCGGTCCGCCAAGGTGCTCTTTCGGTGACACAGCTGGAAATCATGCCACAGCCCCCGGTACGGGAAAACAAGATGCTTACGTGGCCGGATTGGCCGTTGAAGCTTCGTACGTCTTCGAGCCACGAAGAAGGTGCCGAGCGTGAATTCTCGGTCACCACGGCGCGTTTCGAGGGCAATGGCGGGCATGTTTCACGGCTGGTCTGCAGCCGGGTTGATGGCAATTTCAAGCCGGTACCCGATACCGAGTTTTCGCTCAAAGCGGACCTGGTACTGTTCGCGATGGGCTTCGTATCGCCGATTCACGAAGGACTGCTGCAGCAACTGGGTGTCGACCTTGATCCGCGTGGCAATACTGCAGCCAACGTCGAGGACTACAAAACCTCGATGGATAAGGTGTTTGCTGCCGGCGACATGCGTCGGGGGCAATCGCTGGTCGTCTGGGCAATCCGTGAAGGGCGTCAGGCGGCGCACTCGGTCGATGCATATTTGATGGGGCAAACCGACCTGCCGCGATAGACCGCCTAGATCACTTCCTGGTTAGCTTGAATCGTTTGACCGGCTTTTCAGGTTTGCTGGCAAGGCAGGGTTTATGCCGTGGTCTTTACCGACCACAATTAAAGCCTAACGCTGTCCAGCGGGCCTGAAAAGCCGGCTTTCGGCGCGCTAGAGCCGCAGTCTATCGGTAACTCGTCCTTACCGGGAACACCCGGTCTGTTGCATACCGAACCTTAACCCAAATGTTGTTATCCTGCTTCTACGGGGAAAATCCGCTTGGCATGAGGTCATGCGGGTTCAAGCAGAATTTTGCTGGCGGGAGCAAATTTATGGTGGATGTGGTGTCAACGGCCGTCTCGGTAAGCGCGGAAGCAAATTCGGTCGGTCATATTGTTTCAGTCTCGGGATCGACAGCCACCGTCCTCCTGGATGACCACGATCCATCAAGCGGCGCCGAAAAAAAATTCATGCCCAACGTCGGCTCTCTGATGACCGTCGACACCGGCGCTTCGCTGGCTCTTTGTCTCGTCTCGGCAATGAGTGTGCCGGTATCCAGCCTTGAAGTGAATGCCCGCGACCTGCGGTTGATCGAGGTCGAGTTTTCAGGAGAATTGTTGCGTGAGGAAGACGGTTACCTGCGCACCTTCCGGCGCGGGGTGTCCATTTTGCCGCGATTGGGGGACGCGATTTCTGTTGCGTCTTCGGAGATCCTGCAGAAAGCCTATCAATACGGCAAGTTCGACTCCGTACCGATCGGTGCCATTCACCAGAATCCATCGATACCGGCCGTCATCAAGATCGAGGAAATGCTCAGCAAGCATTTTGCCATTGTCGGTTCCACCGGAACCGGCAAATCATGCACCGTGGCTCTGATCCTGCAAAGGGTTCTGGCCGAACATCCAAACGCCCATGTCGTCTTGCTGGACCCGCACAATGAATATGGTGAATGCTTCAAGGGAAATTCGGAAGTCATCACCATGGACGATCTTGGCCTGCCATTCTGGGTCATGACGTTTGAGGAAATCGTTGAAATCTTCATCGGCGATACCCGCAAGTACTCCAAGGAAGTCGAGATTCTCAGAGACCTGATTCCGGTTGCCAAACAAAGGGCCAATTCAGCGCCTGAAGTGTCGCAGACATTGATCTTGCACAAGAAAGTCAGCAGCAACGCAAAATACGCGGTCGACACCCCTGTTCCCTACCGCATAGCGGAAATCATCACACTCATAGATGAGCAGATGGGGCTGCTCGACAATAAGAACGAACTTGCTCCGTTCAAAAGATTGAAAGCGCGGATCGAGTCGGTTTCCATGGACCCGCGCTTCCATTTCATGTTTGGCAAGGCCACCATTCAAGACAATCTGGCGGAGGTCATACGCCGGCTGTTTCGCATTCCGGTTGCCGGAAAACCGATCACGGTTCTGCAATTGATGGGCCTGCCGTCCGAAGTCCTGAATGTGCTGGTTTCAGTTCTGGCACGGCTGACCTTTGATGTTGCCCTGTGGAGCGACGGAAAGATCCCGATCACCCTGGTCTGCGAAGAAGCCCACAAATACGTGCCCAAAAACACCGAAACCGGATTTGAGCCGACCAAACGATCGATTGCAAGAATTGCCAAGGAAGGCAGAAAATACGGAGCTTCGCTTTGCATCGTCAGCCAGCGGCCGGGGGATATTGATCCGACCATCCTGTCGCAATGCTCGACGATCTTCGCGATGCGCCTCACCAATGAGGCCGATCAAAAGATCATCGCCACAGCCCTGTCAGACGCCAGCACGAGCTTGTTGAACTGCATGTCCATGCTTGGCGCGCGCGAAACGATCGTGTTCGGAGAAGGCGTCCCGCTGTCGTCGCGTATTCTGCTGGATGAGATTTCGGAATCGTCCCTGCCGGCCAGAAACCGTGCGCGATTTGCCAATGCATGGTCAAAGGATATCGACGACCCCCAATTGCTGAACCGAATGATCAAGCGCTGGCGTCGCACGTCCGCGGCGCTCGGAGACAGCACCTCACCCGGTTCGGCAACCGATGATGGCGATCAGGCTTTTCAGGCGGAAGTGGCACAATATGCGCAGCCGCGGATTTATTCCAACCGGCCCACCGCCGCGCCGCCGGTGGCACCGATGCCTCAAAAAAGCTCCTTATCAAGCTTTGGGAAATCAAGGTTCGGAAATTAGACCGGACTTCGATCGATAAAGATCGCACAGGGTCCTTTTCGGCAACCCGTTGCCGATCAGCCGGTGTCATTGTAAAGCCGGTCGGTGAAACCGACAGGCCACAAGGGCACAATGACTGAACAATTGACTATCCGGCGTCCGGACGACTGGCACCTGCATTTACGCGACGGTGCCATGCTTACCGGCATCGCACCGCAATCCGCCAAGCATTTCGGCCGAGCCATCATCATGCCCAACCTGGTTCCTCCAGTTGTCCGCGGTGATGATGCCAGAGCCTATCGCGAACGGATTTTGGCGGCTCTGCCCGACGGTTCCCGGTTCGAACCCCTGATGACGCTCTATCTTACAGAGACGACGGATGCGGACGATGTCGCGCAGGCAGCGCAATCCGGCCTGGTCAAGTCTGTCAAACTCTATCCGGCCGGCGCAACGACAAATTCGGATTCCGGCGTCCGCGACTTCGATCGTGTCCTCGGCGTGCTGGAACGCATGGCCGATGTCGGCCTGCCGCTCTGCGTTCATGGCGAGGTCACCGACAACCAGATAGACATATTTGACCGTGAGGCCGTCTTCATCGAGCGAGTGCTTGATCCGATGAGACGCCGGGTTCCCGGGTTGAAAGTAATCATGGAACACCTGACAACCAGCGATGCGGTGGACTATGTCCGTTCAGCCGAAGATGGCCTCGCTGCAACCATCACCACGCATCATCTGATCATCAACCGCAATCATATTCTGGCCGGCGGCATCCGGCCGCATTACTACTGTCTGCCGGTGGCGAAACGCGACTCCCACCGGCTGGCATTGCGAGCGGCTGCGATTTCGGGCGACCGGAGGTTTTTTCTGGGAACCGACAGTGCGCCGCACGCCGATGCCGCGAAAGAAGCCGCTTGCGGCTGCGCCGGTATCTTTACCGCAACCAACACGATGAGTTGCCTGGCGCAGGTTTTCGAAGCGGAAAACGCGCTTGATCGGCTGGAGGCATTCACCTCGCTGAACGGCCCGGCGTTCTACGGGCTGCCTGCTAATGACGACACAATCACCTTGATCAAACAGGCCGACCCGGTGTCTTTTCCCGAAAGCATCGAGACGGGTGCCGGGCCGGTAACCGTCTTCGATCCCGGGTTTCCACTTTACTGGGATGTTGCCTGATCAACTTTGCAGAGCGCTTGAAAGGAACTGGCAGATGGCCAAGCAATTCAGTCATATGGAGCAGACCCACCAGGAATTCATCCTGCGCCAGCATATTTTCTTCACGGCTTCGGCAACCGAAGGCGCCAGGATCAATCTTTCTCCGCGCAGCACCGACTTATTTCGCATAATCGATGCAAATGCCGTGGCTTATCTAGACCGGACCGGCAGCGGCAATGAAACGGCGGCCCATATGCTCGCCGACGGCCGTATGACAATCATGATGTGCTCATTTGACGGACCACCGATGATCCTGCGCCTTTACGGCCGGGGCTGCATCCGTCGGCATGGTACCGACGCGTACCGGGAACTGCTTGCCACCAGCTTCGAAAACCAGGAACCGTTGGGTGCACGTCAGATCGTCCGGCTCGATGTTGACCTGGTGCAGACGTCATGCGGTTTCGGGGTTCCGGTCTTTGACTACCGCGAAGAGCGCACTTCGCTTGACAGGTGGGCCGAAGCGAAGGGGACGGACGGCATCGCTGAATACCAGCGCCATAAGAACCTTCACAGCATGGACGGTCTGCCGACCGGGTTGGATTCAGAACTGTAACAGGCGAGCTATTGCCCCGCCGCGCCGATAGTCCCCGGTCGAAACCTCCAGATGTGATATGGTGCCTGAGCTGCGATGTGTTCGGCATTCTGAAGAACAAGATGCGGGATCGCACTGTCGGCCAGATACAACCATCCATCCGGACCAAAACTCAAACCGTCAGCCCAGCGGATCCTACCGTCCTTGATCACCGTTTTCAGCGTACCATCCGGTGACATGCGCACAACGGCCTGGTGTTCGACATCGGTGATGAAAACGTTGCCGTCATTGTCGATCGAAAACCCGTCATTGAGCGGTTTCTTTCCAACCGGCTCGATTTTGCCCGCAAGGTCGGTTTCGTCGAGTGATACATCGCGCAGATCGGAAGTCCTGATGCGATAGAGCGTGTCGTGGTTCATAGCGCCGTAATAAAGCCAGACATCGTCACGGCTCAGTGCAATACCATCGATTCCCGTCTTCATTTCCAGCAAGCCACCGAAAAACGCCATGTCCTTGATCTGGTTGCGAATCAGGTAGTTTTGCGGATAGACGCTTTCGTGCCGGTTCAACAGCCGCCGTGCACTCATGTTTTCAACATCATAGACAATGATCGCCGGCCGTTTGGCCCAGAAACCGACATCCGCTATGTAGACCCATTTGCCGTCCGAACTGACCTGATGATCCTGCAGGAACGAACCAATCGGAGCGATATCGGAGGCAAAGTCGTGTGAATGGACGACGGCGTTGTTTTCAAGATCGATTGCGGTCAGACGCGCCTGCCCGATGCCGTGATCAGCCGGATCGATAATCCAGAGCCGGTCTTGACGGTCGACGGTCAAGCCAAGCGGTGTGCGAAACAGCCGGGATTGCTGCTCGGCACCGGGATATGGAACCGCAGTGTCATCGACCCATTCATACAATCGCGGGCCAGCCGGATTGGATTCCGGGTGCGCCGTGAAGAAAATTCTGCCACCGGCCGAAACTGCAGCGTTGCCGACCGGAATATCGGTTGTCACGGCGGCCTCGATGGTGCCTCCCGGCAATTCAGGATCACCACTGAGGTCGGGATAGTCGGCTCCATTGCCGAACAGGAACCAGGCAAAGCCCAGCGCTGCGGCGAGAAGTGCAACCAATGCCGCTGCGACGCGTTTTACCCAATTCACTGATTTAGACCCTTCGACAAATGGCTCGATTTCGTGAACTTCGTGATGGAAACGCGAATGATGCCAACAATGTCGTGGCCTTTATCGAGCAATGGTTTCACGATGTGCTCAGCTAGGAGACCATTAGCGCCAGCAAAGCGGGCTCTTTTCATTGAAAACCGTCCGGTTAGGAATTTGTACGATTTGAACGATATTATATGCTTTCGTTCAAATATCAACAGATGAGATTCCCATGAACACTGAGGGGCTAAGCGACGCGAAACTGGCCAGGCGTGCCCGGATTCTCGATGCAGCTCAGCATCTCGCCACCCGGCACGGATTCCGCGCAACAACCATGGAAGCTATTGCCCATGAAGCCGGCCTCGCCAAGGCAACCATCTATGCCTACTTCAAGGACAAAGAGGCGGCTTTTGTCGGCGTTGCCGAACGATTGGCTGGAGACATGGTTGATGCGGTCACTCATGAACTGGCCAAAAAAGGGCCGCCGACGGAGCGAATTTCTGCCGCACTGATTGCCAAACACAGTATTGTCCATGATTTGGTGAGAACATCCCCGCACGCGACAGAAATATTCGGCGCCAGCAACCGCCTGACCGGCAAATTGTTCGCGAACACCGATGCCAGGATCAAGACTCATCTGGCCAAGGTACTGGCAGACACGGCGACACGACAGAACGCTGATGCGATTGCCAGACTGCTGTTTGCGTCCGCACAGGGAATTGCCAATTCCGCACCGAATTTTGAAATTGCGATTTCGGATATTCACCGACTGGTAAACGCCGTCGTTCCATCAGCAAAGGGATAGGAAATGCTCACCCAGATCAACGGACTTCACCACGTGACCTCGCTGGCGAGGGACGCAAAGCAGAACAATGCGTTTTTCACCGAGCGGCTTGGCCTGCGAAGGGTAAAGAAGACCGTCAACTTCGACCGGCCGGACATCTATCACCTTTATTACGGTGACACTACCGGCAGCCCCGGCACGGTGATGACCTATTTCCCGTCCGCCGAGCGTGAGCGCCGCAAACCGGGCACCGGCGAAGTGGCACAAACGACATTCTCCGTCCCTGCGGGCGCGATCGGATACTGGCGGCAGCGGTTGTCCGAATTCGGCACTGACGGTCTGAAAGAAGAGTTTCTGTTCGATGAAAAGCGGCTGCTGTTTTGCGGCCCGGACGGCGAATGTTTTGCCCTGGTCGAGGTGGAGAATAATCCGCGCCTGGGTTGGACGGCTCAACAAGTATCCGCTGATGTCGCGTTGCGCGGATTTCACTCGGTATCCCTGCGCCTGAACGAAGACCGCGTTACTGCCGAGTTGTTGACATTCATGGGGTACCAAAAAGTGAAGACTGAAGGCCGGGTTACTCGGTTTTCAATCCCCGACGGAAACGGCGCGCACCTTGTTGATCTGGAAACCAGACCGGACTTCGAGCCGGCCGTCCAAGGGGCGGGGTCGGTTCATCACATCGCCTTCTCCGTCGACGATCGGCGGAAACAGCTTGAAGTGCGCGAGGCTCTGACGGATGCCGGACATCAGGTCACTCCGGTCATCGACCGCGATTATTTCTGGGCCATCTATTTTCGCAGCGCCGGCGGCATATTGTTTGAGATCGCGACAAATGAACCCGGGTTCGACCGGGATGAGGACATCACCCAACTCGGCGAGGCGTTGAAACTACCCACACAGCACGAGCATCTGCGCGCAGGACTGGAACTATCCCTGCCGGAAATCTGACTGCAAGGCGCATACCTATCGCTAATTCCTGCTTTTGAATGAATCCGTTGCGGCCATTTCCTGAGATACCGATTCAGGCAAAATCAGCCGCCAGGTGTCATATAGACTTCCCGCACCGCAACTCTGGCCGGCTGTTCGAGCGCAAACATCACGGCGCCGGCGACGTCTTCGGCCTGCAGCGCATTCGGTTTCGGAGTGTCAAAAAACGGGGTATCTACCATTCCGGGTGCGATCACCGTGCACCGCCCTCCCCACTCAGCCATTTCGGCGGCCAGGTTTTGGCCATAACCGTGGACAAACCATTTTGTCGCCCCATACACCGATCCCTTTATATTGTTCCGCCCGGCTCTGCTTCCGGTCATCAGCAGATGGCCGTTTTCAGCCTTGCGCAGTTCCGGCAGCGCATATTTTACGGTCAGGCACAGTCCCCAGATGTTCACGTCGATCATTTCACGCCAGTTCGATGTGTCACCTGCTTCGGAACCGGTCCCGGTGGCACCCAATCCGGCGTTGGCAAAGACGGCCGTCAAATTACCGAACCCCGCGGCTGCAGCGACCATCGCAACAACATCTTCTTCCCTGGTCACATCACAGCCGATCGCCAGCGCTTGTTCGTTGCCAAGCTCGGCAACAAGGTCGGACAAGCGATCCTTCGAGCGAGCCGCGAGGGCAACCTTCCAGCCCTTTGCCGCGGCGGCACGCGCCGTTGCAGCGCCTATCCCGCTGGATGCCCCGGTTATCAAAATTGTTCTATCACGCATGTCCTGCTCCAGTTTCCCTGCATCGTTAAATATTGGTCAGGCCGTCTGATCGGTTTCCATCGCCCCCAGGATATCGGCGGCAAGAGCCCGGGTGATCCTGCTCTTGTTTTCCAGTGCCGCCCGGTCCAATCGATCAACCACCTCTATCGCCGTCGCAAGCGAACGCTCGATGCGATGAACCAGATAGGAAACAACATGCGGTTCAACGATGATCTGGCGGTCGGCAAACAGTTTCATCATCACTCCGCTGAGCAATTGTTCATCCGGTTCGGAGATTTCCACTATCGTTGCCGCTTTCAGGCGCGAGGCCAGATCAGGCAGTTGGACCGACCATCCCGCTGGAAACTGTCGCGACGTCATCAACAGGAAAGACCCGGACTGCAAAACGCTGTTTATGAGGTGAAAAAGCCCATTTTCGTCAAATGGTCCGGCACCGATATCATCGATCAGCAATGGTCTTTTCCCCTGCTGCTCCAGATGGACGTCGGTCAGCGACGACGGCGCGAGATTGATGGCGCCCGAGGCCTCGCACCAGATCGACGACAAGTGCGACTTTCCCGAACCGGTGGGCCCGGCCAGTACTGCGACAGGAGCTGCCCAATCGGGCCAACGGTCGATCAGATCGACGGCCTGGCGGTTGCAGTCGGCGACGATCAGATCATCCCTGGAAAAACCGGTGCCGTGTTTTAGCTCAAGCGGTAATTGGCGCGGCCTTTCCGTCGTAGCTGCATCGCGCGCCGGCCGTTTCACGTATCGCGACCTTCGGTTGCATCCGGCTCCTCTTCTCCGTCTCCCCGATAGAGCGGCGAATTGAGATAGCGGTCGAGCGCAAAACGAACCAGCACGCCAACGACGGCGGCAGCCGGAACGGCAATCAGCATGCCGACAAATCCGAAGATCGAACCGAAGGCAAACAGCGCAAACATCAGCCAAACCGGATGCAGCCCAACACTGCTGCCAACAAGTTTTGGCTGGAGAATGTTTCCTTCGAGGAACTGTCCGGCAAAGAAAATACCGGCAACGACGGAGAGCATGATCCAGTCTGGCCAGAACTGCACCAGTGCGACACCGATCGACAGCACCAGACCGACCAGCGATCCGACATAGGGAATGAAGCTGATCAAACCGGCAAACAGACCAATCAGCAGTCCGAAATTGAGGCCGGCTACTGTCAGGCCAATCGCATAGAAAAGCCCAAGGATTATGCAAACCGTGCCCTGCCCGCGGACGAACCCGGCAATGGCAGTGTCCATGTCATGCGCCAGATTGCGAATGGTCCGAAGATGATCGCGCGGAATCCATCCATCAACCCGGCCGACCATGCGATCCCAGTCCAGCAGCAGATAAAACGCCACGACAGGTGTGACGACAAACAGACTGGCAATGTCGATCAGTGCCTTGCCGGAATTCCAGATCGACTGGAACAGCGTCGTCAGGAAACCGGCTCCCTGGGTCAGCAATGTGTTGAGCCCGTCACGCAATCCGGAAGCGTCCATGCCGAGCGTACGTTCGAGCCATCCTGGATCGAGGCTGGTCAGCAAGCCCTGCAGGCGCGAAATATATCCCGGAAGCCGCTCGAGGAGACCGGAAAGCTGTGCAGCCAGCACAGGAACAACCACCATCAGCGCCAGAACGAAGAGCACGACAAATGAAATCAGGATCAGAACGGTTGCGGCCATTCGCGACAGGCGCCAGCTTTCCAGCCGGTCCGCAACAGGATCAAGGAAATAGGCCAATGCCATACCGGCGACAAACGGCAACAAAATGGATCGGAAGACAAACAGAAACAGGCAGAACAGCGCAGCGGCGATCAGCCAGAACAGGATCTGTCGCCGCAACTCCGATCGCAGTTTGGAAGTGTCGATATGATCGCCCGGAGCGTTTGTCACAATCTTGGCCATGTCCGCAAAATTCTTGCTAGTTTAAGAGGAGATAGGCTCCACGGGCACCCTCGGTCAAGGAACATTGGCATATGGGCCGATGCCGTGGACCGCGCGCCATCCCTGGAACCAGGCAGCCGGCAGGCCGCGTCCGTCGATTGCGGTTGTCCGGTCGAATGGCTAAAATCGAGGGCACTATCGGGAGGATAGTCAGGTCGATGAACGATGCCGTTTTGACAGATTCCGGAAAATGACGCCGAAATCCGGCCAGTCCCTGTTGTTCATTGCCTTTGCGGGCGTTGTCATCGCAAGCGCCTGGATTGGTGGCCTTGTCGCCGAACAGATCGCTTTGGGCCGTCTGGAAGCGACGGCACGTGAGCGCATCACAATCTATCAGAGCACGCTTGTAAATGCGGTCGATCGTCTTCAGCACCTGCCGCTTGTTGTGTCGCAACACCCCGCCGTCGGCCGATTGCTTGTCGATGGCCAGGGGCTGGAGGCGACACATTCCTATCTGGCCAGCGTCAATGAGGCATCCGATGCTGCCGTCATCTACGTCCTCGACCGAACGGGGAAAACCGTCGCTGCCAGCAATTGGCAGAGCCCGGAGTCCTTTGTCGGAAAAAACTATGGTTTCAGGCCCTATTTTCAAAATGCCCTCGCCGGCGGCTCCGGCCGTTTTTTTGCGGTCGGCGTCACAACGGGCCGGCCAGGCTATTTCGTGGCAAGACCGGTATCGGCTCCGGGCGCACTGCAGATTGTCGGTGTGGTCGCGGTCAAGCTTGAGCTTGACAGCATGCAGGCGGACTGGCGCGAAGGGGGTGAAAACGTCTTCGTTACCGACGAAAATGACGTCATCATCTTTTCCAGCAATCCGGACTGGGCCTACCGCAGCCTGTCACCTCTGCCCGCAGAGGCACGCCAGCGGATTTCAGCCAATCGAACCTATGGCAAAAAGGAAATCGCCATACTGGAGGCGGACCAGGCGGGCAACTTCATCAGGCTCTCGAATGAACATTTTCTGTCTACAAAAACAGAACTGCCGTCCTATGGCTGGCAATTACATTATCTGGCCGATCTGGAACCGGTTGCCGTCACACGCTGGCTGACATCCCTCGCGCTGCTGATCATCAGTGGTCTTTCACTATTCGGTTTTCTCTATGTCCGTGAACGACGCCGCAAAAGAGCCTCTGACAAGGAAGCCGCGGAAGCCCGCGCCATTCGCGGTATCAATCAGCGTCTGGAGGCAGAAGTGGAAACCAGACGTAATGCAGAGGCAGAGTTACGGGACGCCCAGGCAGAATTGATCCAAGCCGGAAAACTCGCAGCGCTTGGACAGATGTCCGCCGCGATAGCACATGAGGTCAATCAGCCGATTTCGGCGATCCGGACTTTCGCCGCCAGCGGGCGCCTGCTACTCGATCGCGGCCGGACCAGTGATGCGGTCGAGACACTGGATCAGATTGCCGCACTCACCGAAAAGATCGCCCAGATAACCGGCGATCTGAAGGTCTTTGCCCGCAGGTCGGACGATCACCTTCACCCCATCTCTTTGCCGAATTCGGTCGAACAGGCATGTGTATTGTTTGCCGATGAGTTGCGGGCAGCGGAGGTGACACTGGATAGGCAGATCGAAGCCGGCGACATCCATGTTCTCGGGAACTCTGTCCGGATCGAACAGGTGCTGGTGAACCTGATGCGCAATGCCCTTGATGCGGTCCGTGAAAGGCCGGGAGTTCGGCGCATCACGATCGCTCTTCTGCGAGACGGAGAAGATGCCGTGTTGCGGGTTCAGGACAATGGACCGGGAATCGACGATGCAGCAATGAAGCGCGTATTCGATCCGTTCTTCACGACCAAACCGATTGGCGAAGGTGTCGGATTGGGGCTGGCCATCTCGTACAGCATCGTTGAAGAAATGGGCGGCAGGCTGCGTGCCAAAAACGCGCCTGACGGTGGCGCGCTGTTTTCGCTAAGGCTCAAATGCATGTCAGTTGATCAGTTGACCGGGGAAGTGGAAGCGGCCGAGTGAGCGGGACCGTAATTGTAATCGATGACGAAAAAGCCATGCGCGGTTCTATCGAACAGTGGCTTGGCCTTTCCGGCTTTGAGGTGGTCCCGTTCAGTCAAGGCGACAAGGCGCTTGCGGAACTGACCCCGCGGTTCGAAGGAATTGTCATCAGCGACGTCAAAATGCCCGTCATGGATGGTCTGGCAGTCCTTGACGGCGTCAACGGCATCGACAGCGAAATCCCGATCATTCTGATCACCGGTCATGGCGATGTATCCATGGCGGTGGGCGCAATGAAGAATGGTGCCTATGATTTTCTTGAAAAACCGTTTTCGCCGGATCGGTTGCTGGACCTGACGCGGCGCGCGCAGGAAAAACGTCGACTGGTGTTGGAAAACCGTTCGCTCCGAAAACAGCTTACCGAAACTTCCGGGATTGCGGCACGGCTGATTGGCACCTGCCCGGCGATGGAACGATTGCGCGGAGAGATTGCCGATTTGTCCGGCGCGAATGTCAACGTTTTGCTGCTGGGTGAAACTGGTTCTGGCAAGGAAGTAATTGCGCGCTGCCTGCACGATTTCGGTCCGCGTGCCGCCAAGCCTTTTCAGGCGGTCAATTGCGGCGCCATTCCCGACGCCCTGTTTGAAAGCGAGTTGTTCGGCCATGAAACCGGCGCGTTTACCGGTGCGAAAGCCAGGAAAACCGGGGTTATCGAATTTGCCGATGGCGGCAGTCTGTTTCTTGACGAAGTCACCAGTTTGAAACCGGACATGCAGGTCAAAATGCTGCGTGTACTGCAGGAGCGGCAGGTGACGCCAGTCGGTTCGAATATTCCGCGTTCCGTCGATGTTCGCCTGATAAGCGCGGCAAACACCGACATATCAGCCGAGGTCGATGCAGGGTCATTTCGACAGGACCTCTACTATCGTATCAACACTATCGAAATCCGTGTTCCGCCCTTGCGCGACCGCGGCGACGACATGGTTCTTCTGTTCGAGCATTTCCTCAACCTCGCCGAGAAGACCTTCGAGCGAGCGGCGCCGACGCTGACGGCTGAAGACCTTGCGACATTGCGCGGCCATCCATGGCCCGGCAATGTACGTGAACTGCGCAATGTAGCGGAGCGGCTGGTGCTTGGAAGTCAACGCTCCGGCAACCGGGTTGCCGATTACCTGGATGGCGCAAATTCCGGCACCGGAAATTCGGATATCGTTTCTGAACGCCAGTCCCTTGCCGCGCAGGCGGCTGAATTCGAACGTGCGGTTATTTCTCGTGCTCTGCGCGACCACCAGGGCAATATTTCGGCCGTTCTGGAACAGCTTGATATTCCGCGCCGCACACTGAACGACAAGATGACAAAGCACGGGCTGGAGCGCCGCGATTTTTCAGATTGATCGGCGGGTTTTTGCCGACGCCTGCCAGTGAATCGGCGATTTTTTGCCGACCGAAACGTTGATTGTTCACGCGGCAATTTGATTTTCTTTGTATTTCAAAAGCTTACGGCTTGCCTCGAATTTGGCACGGCAATTGCTGACCATTGAGGCAGGAACTCACGCCTGAGTATCCAACTTGCTTCAATCTGGGAGGATTTCATGAAGCCATTCAATCGCGCCAAGACAGTTGTATTTGCAGCCACCACCGCCGCCATGCTGGCCGCCTTGCCGGCACAAGCCCAGGAGGAAAAAAACTACATTCTTTCGACCGCCTCCACCGGCGGAACCTACTACCCGGTCGGCGTGGCCATCGCGACGCTGATCAAGGTCAAATTGCAGCCGAAACAGAAAATCGGCATGTCGGCCATCAATTCCGCCGGATCTGGCGAAAACGTCCGGCTTCTGCGGGAAAACGAGGCTCAGTTCGCAATTCTGCAGGGTCTTTTCGGATATTACGCAGCAACGGGCACCGGTCCGGTCAAGGCGGACGGTCCGCAGACCAAACTGCGCTCGGTCAGCATGCTTTGGCAGAATGTCGAACAGTTTGTCGTTGCCGCCGAGCACGCGAAATCCGGTACGGTTTCCGATCTGGCCGACCTTAAGGGCAAGCCGATGGCCATGGGCCGCAAGAATTCCGGCACGATCGGTTCCAACCGCACCCTGCTCGCGGGTATAGGCATCGACATGGATAAGGATTACGAGATGGTGCACGGCGGCTACGGACCGTCCGCATCAGCAGTTCAGGACGGCAAGGCCGTGGGCATGGGAACACCGGCCGGTGTTCCGACTGGTGCGGTGACCAAACTGTTCGCCGCTACCGCAGGCAAAGTCAAAATGCTGTCTTTTACCGAAGAGCAGGCGAAGGCTGCCGATGGCGGCAAAGGCCTGTGGACTCCGTTCACAATTGCAGCCGGCACTTATCCGGGCCAGGACGCCGATGTGAACACCATCGCGCAGCCCAATTTCCTGGCAACGACCGCTGACGTTGACGAGGAGTCGGTATATCTGATCACAAAGACGATTTACGAGAATCTGCCCTTCCTCAACGCCATCCACAAAGCGACGAAGGCCATGGCCATCGAGAAAGCCATTGCCGGCCTGCCGGTGCCCCTGCATCCGGGAGCTGCCCGCTACTACAAGGAAGTCGGTATCTCCGTCCCTGACAATCTTATGGCCAAATAGGCCGTTGATTTTCGGAACCATTTGGCGGGGGTCCTAGACCTCCGCCGATCTGCAACGTCGCAGCGGGGATAACGGGACGATGCGCTCCGAGACCATGACTCACAATCAGCTACCGGCAGAACAGCCGGCAAGCGGGACTATCGTGCTCAAATGGGTGATAACGGTTCTGGCCGTTGCCCTGTCAGCCGGTCATCTGTGGATGAACACTTTCGGCAATGTGTCGACCCTGCTGCAAAACGGCATCCATTTTGCCGGTTTCGCGCTGCTGTGCTCGCTGATCTCACCGATTTCGCCGAAGGCCTGGGCCAGCCATCGTGCTGTTCGTGTTTTTGACATCACCTTCGGCGTCGCCGTGGCGCTGTCGGCGCTTTATTTGGTCAACGCCGAAGACGCGATCTACGAGCGCGGTGTCCGGCTGGTGACGACAGACTGGATTGCCGGGACCATCGTCATTCTCGGCGCCATCGAATTTACCCGCCGCACAACCGGCTGGATCATTCCGATCCTTATCATCGTATCGCTGTCTTACATCGGTTGGTGGGGCGCCCATATCGGCGGAATCTTTGCCTTTCGCGGCCTGTCTACCGAAACACTGATGTTCCGTTCGATCTACGGCGACGACGCCATATTCGGATCGATCGCCAGGATATCGGCGACCTTCGTTTTCCTGTTCATTCTGTTTGGGGCTTTCCTGCTGAAATCGGGCGCCGGCGAGTTCATTATCGACCTGTCGCGGTCGATTGCCGGTCGGTTCATCGGCGGCCCGGGATTCGTCGCCGTGCTTGCCAGCGGGCTGACCGGCACGATTTCCGGTTCCGCCGTGGCCAACACGGCATCCACTGGCGTGATCACCATTCCGCTGATGAAACGTGCCGGCTTCAGCCCGCATTTTGCCGGCGGGATTGAAGCAGCTTCATCGACCGGCGGGCAGTTGATGCCACCCATAATGGGCGCCGGCGCCTTTGTCATGGCGGCGACGACGCAGATTTCCTACACGCATATCGTCGCGATGAGCGTGCTGCCGGCGATCCTCTATTTCGCCACCGTAGGGTTTTTTGTTCGCATCGAGGCCAAGCGTTCCAACGCGGTGGAACTGTCAAGCGAGGACGCTCCGGCACTGATGGACGTGCTGCGTCGCGGTGGCCCCTCTTTTGTCATCCCCGTCGGGATTTTGATTTTCCTGCTTGTGCGGGGCTTCACGCCAACCTACGCGGCCGGATACGCAATTCTTGCCTGCATCGGCGCCTCCTGGCTGACGCCACACCGAATGGGCCCGAAGGCGATCTTCGAAGCCTTGGAACTCGGTGCCCGCAACATGGTGATGACGGCTGTACTTTTGTGTTCGGTCGGGCTGATCGTCAATGTCATTGCTACCGCCGGAATCGGCAACACCTTCTCGCTGATGATCTCCAGTTGGGCAGACGGCAATCTACTGGTAGCCATCGTGCTGGTCGGCCTGGCGTCATTGATCCTCGGCATGGGCCTGCCGGTCACCGCTGCCTATATTGTTCTGGGCACGCTTTCGGCGCCGGCACTTTACCAGCTCATATTGCAATCGCAGATCATTGATCTGCTGGTTGCCGGAAGCATTCCGGAAACCGCGAGAGCTGTCTTCATGATTGCGGTGCCGGAACAGCTTGAAGCGCTGTCTTCACCCATGTCGGCTGATGCCGCGGGTGCGCTTGTTGCCGCCCTGCCGATCGAAACGCTTGGCCTGCTCTATGATCAGTTGTTCGACCCGTCGGTGCTGCTAGCCGCATTGCTTTCGGCACACATGATCGTCTTCTGGCTCAGTCAGGATTCCAATGTCACACCGCCGGTCTGCCTGGCGGCATTCACGGCAGCGGCAATAGCGAAAGCCCCGGCGATGCGAACAGGGTTTTCGGCCTGGAAGATCGCCAAAGGCCTGTATTTCGTTCCACTGCTGTTCGCCTATACGCCCTTGTTGGCCGGCGACTGGCTGAAAATGCTGGAAATTTCGCTGTTCGCTATGTTCGGTCTCTGGGCAATTGGAGCTGCCATAGAAGGTCATTGGGAAAACCGGCTGGCTCTCCATATGCGACTGGCCGCGCTCGCTGTCGGAGCGGCATTGTTATGGCCGGCATCAACCTTGATACATCTCGGTGCGCTTGTTCCGTTTTTTGTCCTGCTGGTGATCAATATCCGTTTCAGTCGCAACGTGGCCTGAAAACAAAACCGCTCATGTTTCTCGCTGGCCTTTCCCGTTGACCTGAGCGAACATGCCTCTTTGTTTTCCCCAACGGCGGCAATCATGAGCACAGCTGACTTCCCGGTATTCAATCTGAGCCAATTCGACCATGCAAATGGGGTGGAGAAAACCCGTCTTGCCGGCGACGTCGACAGGATCTGTCGAGAGACCGGTTTTCTTGCCATTTCAGAGCACGGTGTCAGCCCGGAGACGATCGATGGAGTTTGGCAGGCAACGCGGTCTTTTTTCGATCTCCCGATCGAAGTAAAAACAAAAGCGGCCGCACCCTACCCCGGATATCCCTATGGTTATCTTGGTGAGGGATCGGAAGCACTGGCGAAATCACGCAATGTCGACACCCCGCCTGACATCAAGGAAAGCTTCAACGGCGGACCGTCACATACTCCGCCCGGGCTGACTGATCCGCAGGCGCTTGAATTTTGTTATGCCGAGACCATATGGCCGCCCGAAAGGGCCGGGTTTCAATCGGCATGGCTGGGATACTATTCGGCAATGGACGATCTGGCCGGCCGCATCATGCGGCTGTTCGCCGTTGCACTTGACCTGGAAGAGACGTTCTTTGACCGTTTCATTGACCAGCCGATCAGTGCGCTGCGGGCGCTCAACTATCCGCATCAGGACATACCGCCCGAGCCTGGGCAACTTCGTGCCGGCGCCCATTCCGATTATGGCAGCCTGACCATCCTGCTGCCGCAGCCAGGCTCCGGCGGGCTGGAGATATTTACGCCGGACGGACAGTGGCAGGCCGTGCCGCCGATCCCGGATGCCTTCGTCATCAATATCGGCGATCTGATGGCCCGCTGGACCAATGACCGCTGGAAATCCACCCTGCACCGGGTGGTCAACCCCGAATTGGCTGCCGGACAGTCATCGCGGCGGCAATCGCTGGCGTTTTTTCACCAACCGAACTGGGAAGCGGAAATCGCCTGCCTGGAAACCTGCATGGAACCCGGGGCGTCGGCGAAATACGCACCGGTGCGCTCCGGCCCGTATCTGATGTCGAAATTTAAATCGACGGTCGAGGCGGAATAAGCAGGCCAGAGAGCGCCGATCAAGGCCCGGATGTCACGGATTGGCAGGATCTCGCCGATAGGTGTAAACGCCATTTCGTTTCTGCTGGTCGCAGAAAAACCCCGATTGACGGATGAATGAGGGAACCAAACCGGCAACTGGAAAAAGCCAGACGGACAACACCCCGTCCGGTTTCAAAATGCGGTGCATTTCCGGTAGCAACCTGTTGAGTGGCAGTGAGGGGAACGGAACCACTCCGAAAAGCAGCACATTGTCGACGCTGGCAGATTCCAAACCGGTGTCCAGCGCATCGCGCCTCAGCACATCAATATTTCCCAAACCGGACGCCCGAACTTTTTCGTTCAGGCGTTCCACATAGGACGATAGCGGCTCCATTGCGATCAAACGGCCCTGATCACCAATCATCCGGGCAGCGGCAAGCGTAAAGAAGCCGGTACCGCTCCCGACCTCCAATACAGTATCTCCCGGACGCAGACCTGCTCCCTGCAAGATTTTCACTGGGTCCTGGAAGACACCGCGGAGGCGGCTCTCCATCGCCCATCCGGCGGGTTTCAACACGACATTGAGAAGTTTCGACTGCCCAAGCTCTTCTGCGTTCATCAGGGCCTCTTGATCCAGGTCAAAGGCTGTCGTCAGACGATACCACTCGAATGATGATTGCGATTGACCCACATCAATCAGATCCATGGCAACATGCCAGGGTGCCTGCCAGGCAATTCCTATCCAAATTGCGGGGCTGATTTGACTTTCAAACTCGCAACCGGACGTTCGTCCGAACCGACTGAAGAATGTTACCCGCAGCGACCTCTCCGCTGTCAAACGCCCCCTCGATCAATCCGGGGCTTCGTGCAGAGACTTCTGCGACGGCGAACGCCAATTTGCCGTCAGCGTGTAGTTGACGGAAGACATCTGAGATCACTTCGGGATGATTTTGCGGCCCGCGCAAATCCAACGGCGTGCAGACAAGAGAATTGTCCGCCCAGTCTTCGATGTGAATCTGCCTGATGCCCCGTGCGCGGCTCCCGAAACAATGGGCCATTTGTTCGCCGATCCGGCCTTCCAGATCCCGGCTATGCTCCTTGCGAATGTGCGCCGGCCATCCGATGAAGCCGAAAATGGCATGTACAGCCTCATCATGGCGGCTGTGGTCATGCGCTTCGGCCAGCGGACCGACCTGGCTGGCAATGCGACCGGAAAGGCCCTCTTGCCGCCAGAATGCGCGATCGAAAACCACAACCGCCTTTGCCTGCGACGCCATCCAGGTCGGTGTGGCGGTCATCTGCTCCAGCAAATTGCCGTCCAGAGCCGGTGTCCATTCTATGTTGCTCGAGGCAATCCGCAGCGGTGTGGCCAACACCACATGACGGGAACGAAGCCGGCCTGGTGTGCGCCCGGCGATTGCAATTTCAACCGATCGATCCTGTATCGAAATGCGGCTGACTGGTGCCGCGGTTCTGATGCTCCCCTCCGGCAAGGCTGAAACCAGCTGATCAATTATGGCTCCGGTGCCGCCGACAATCCTGCGAATACCATGTTGGCCGGGAACCGGACGGCGCATCACCGGATGATCTGTAGACATCTGAATGACGGCGCTGCCGGTTTCATATTGGGCAAATGTTTTAAGCCCGAGACGGGCGAGCCACCTTGCAACGATGGGCTGGTATTCCGGCCACACCCAGGTTGGGCCGAGATCGGCAATGTATTCGTTTGTTTTCTGATTTTTGAGCGAGCGAATGCGGCCGCCAGGCAGAGTCGCCGCCTCCAAGACCGTCACTTTGAGCCCGGCCTCAGACAGCAGCAACGCTGCCGTCAGGCCGGACACGCCGGCACCGATCACCACGACGTCCCAGTCGGTTTCTGCCTGATTGGACATATCCGCTGCCAAGTCGGTCAGGATTTGGGTTTTTCAAAAAGCGCACCGACAATATCATCGAACAGCCGATGTTTTTTCAGGCTCGTGGCGACCATCATCGCGCCCTGCAGGGTTGCCAGTATCTGTGCTGCTCGCGCCGCCCTTTTGTCCGCCGGCATATCCGCATTCAGCGCATCGCTGATCCAGGCAATATTGGCATTGAAAAACGCCTCCACCCTGTCCGCCAGAGCCTTTGGCAGTCCACATGTCTCCGCGCCAAGCATGCCGCAAAGACAGATCCGGTCGGAACCGGTCAGGGCATTGCGATAGGTTTGGCAAAATGCGCGAAGCCGTTCTTCATCGGTACCTGCGGTCTCCGCCCGCTTTTCGACGTCGGCGAAAAACCGTTTTGAATAGCGGTCCACCAGAGCGACCCCCAGGTCCTCTTTCTGCCGGTAATAATAGTGGACGCTTGAGCTCTTGATTCCCAGTTCATCGGCCAGGTCGCGGAAACTGACGGCGTGATAGCCGCTCAGTCTGATACCGTTTTCCGCGGCATCCAAAAGCCGTTCATTCGTCGCACTCATTGCTTCTGCCCGTTCGATTTGACCGTTATTGAATTTACCTATCGATAGATAGGCTTGACATTTCTGTCAACCAAGATGATGTTACCTATCTAACGATAGATAGACACAAGGATATTGATTGTGACGATGAAAGTTTACGAGCATGAGGGATTTCCAAATCCAGCCCGGGTTCGCATTGCAATCGCGGAAAAGGCGGTTGAGGATCAGATTGAATTTGTTGCAGTCGACGTGATGGCCGGCGATCACAAGAAAGCAGATTTCCTGAAACTGAACCCAAGCGGCACCGTGCCGGTGCTGGAACTGGAAGATGGCACAACTATCGCCGAGTGTACGGCGATAACCGAATACCTCGACACACTCTCCGGCGACATCTCCCTGACTGGCCGCACACCCAAAGAGCGCGCGACTATCCACATGATGCAGCGCCGCGCGGAAGCGGACCTTCTAGACGCCGTCGGAGCCTATTTCCACAACGCGACACCGGGCCTTGGGGCCGAGATCGAGGGATATCAATGTTCCGACTGGGGCTACCACCAGAAATCGAGAGCTATCAAAGGCATGCACTACTTCAATGATGTGTTGTCGAGACAGAACTATGTTGCAGGAGATCAGTTTTCGATGGCAGACATAACCGCATTTGCCGGCCTGGCTTTCGCAGATTTTGCAAAGGTTGACGTGCC
Organism: Hyphomicrobiales bacterium; assembly: GCA_021775495.1. GTDB lineage: Bacteria > Pseudomonadota > Alphaproteobacteria > Rhizobiales > Rhizobiaceae > JAJFHT01. The sequence goes on from JAJFHT010000364.1 coordinate 22,976, forward strand.
GGCAGAATGCACCAATTTGAAAGCCTGGCGCGAGCGCGTATCACAACGCCCCAGCATCGCCGCTTGAAGCAAGGAATCGCAATCATGGAACTCAATGCCAATTTTGACGAGCGGGTGTTTGTGCACAGCGAAAGGATCGACTGGCAGCCCTCACCGATGGCCGGTGTCGATCGGCGGATGCTCGACCGCCTTGGAGACGAAGTCGCCCGCGCGACTACCATTGTCCGCTATGCCCCGGAGAGCACATTCTCGCCGCACGTCCATACCGGCGGCGAGGAATTCCTGGTGCTGGATGGGATATTTCAGGACGAACATGGTGACTTTCCGGCGGGCAGCTATATCCGCAATCCGCCGGAATCTTCCCACACACCCGGGTCAAAGGACGGATGCACGATTTTTGTGAAACTCTGGCAGTTCGATCTGGCAGATCGTACCCAGATCCGGCTCGATACCAACAAAATGGATTTCGTCCCTCACCCGTCAATCGCCGGGGTCGGTTCAATGCCGCTGTTCGAGGATGAACGCGAAGAGGTCTGCCTGGAACGCTGGGACGCCGATACGGATGTGCTGCTGGATGCGGTGGGCGGAGCCGAATTGCTGGTGCTCGAAGGCAGGTTTGAGCAGGGCGGACAATCATTTGAACGCCATTCCTGGTTGCGGCTTCCAAAGGACAGCCAGACAACGGCAAAAGCCGGGGCGTCCGGCGCCAAACTGTGGATCAAACGCGGCCACCTGACGATTCCTCCCAAAGCACCGGCTGTCTGAATTGCAATAATTCGACGCCAATACAGATCGCGGTTCCGAACAGGCGTTATCCACATTCGGGACCGCGTCAGACCATTGCAGCTTGACAACCGTACCTCCTCGCCTATCCTTGGTTTAACGTTACATCAACGTGAAAGATAAGCTAGCTCGTGCGAAATCGCGCCAATCTGAGCGACATCGCCTCTGAAGTGGGCGTCTCCGTCATGACAGTCTCGAATGCGATTTCGGGAAAAGGCCGGGTATCGCCTTCCGTGGCGGAACATATCCTGCAAACGGCCGAGCGGCTTGGCTACCGTCCGAGCCAGGCCGGCCGGGCCCTCAGAACCGGGCGCAGCAGGGTCCTCGGCCTTGTACTCGCCGATATAACCAATCCGCTGTTTCCGCAGATTG
>JAJFHT010000365.1 GCA_021775495.1 Hyphomicrobiales bacterium
AACTTGCCGGTCTGGATGTCGTTCAGCACCCGCTTCATCTCGGCCCTGGTCTCGTCGGTGATGATCCGCGGACCGGAAACATATTCGCCCCACTCGGCGGTGTTCGAGATCGAATAGTTCATATTGGCGATACCGCCCTCATAGATCAGGTCGACGATCAGCTTGACCTCGTGCAGACACTCGAAATAGGCCATTTCCGGCGCATAGCCGGCATCGACCAGCGTTTCGAAGCCGGCGCGGATGAGTTCCACCAGACCTCCGCAAAGCACCACCTGCTCGCCGAACAGATCGGTTTCGCACTCTTCCTTGAAGGTCGTCTCGATAACGCCCGACCGTCCGCCGCCTACGCCGCAGGCATAGGACAGCGCCATGTCATGGGCATTGCCGGTCGCGTCCTGGTGAACCGCGATCAGGCACGGCACGCCGCCGCCCTTCTTATACTCGCCGCGCACCGTGTGACCCGGTCCCTTCGGCGCGATCATGACAACGTCGATCTTTTCGCTCGGCTCGATCAGGTTGAAATGAACGTTCAGGCCGTGGGCGAATGCGATCGCCGCGCCTTCACGAATATTGCCGGCGATGCTGTCGCGCCAGATATCGGCCTGCAACTCGTCAGGCGCTGCCATCATCATCAGGTCGGCCCATTTGGCCGCCTCTTCCACCGTCAGCACCTGCAGGCCATCGGCTTCGGCCTTTTTCGCAGTGGCGGAGCCGGCACGAAGCGCAACGCGCAGCTCCTTGGCGCCCGAATCCATCAGGTTCAGCGCATGGGCGCGGCCCTGGCTGCCATAGCCGATAATGGCGACTTTCTTGGATTTGATCAGATTGATGTCGGCATCGCGGTCATAATATACGCGCATGAGGTGCGGTCCTTCTGTGTGTGGGCCCGGCTTTAAATGCCATGGCAACAATCCGGGGCAATAAGGGAGTGAAATCCGCGCGGGTTTTAGCCGCTCTCCCGTCAATTGGCAACACGAGCCAGATCAGGGCCTCACCCCGAACGCCCTGCCCCATGCACAGGCGTTTCGGTTCAATCTATCGGGCGGCCGCAGGCTTCCAGGAACCGTTTCACTGTACCGGCCATGCCGTGTTCCAGCGCATCGGCGGTCAACCCGTGGCCGATCGAGACTTCGGCGAGATCGGGAATGCGCCTTGCCAGCGACGGCAAGTTGTCAATCGTCAGATCATGTCCGGCATTGATGCCGAGACCGGCAGCCATTGCCGCGTCGGCGGTCGCCCCGAGTTTTTCCAACTCCTCGGCGGCCCGAACCGGATCGTCGTGGCAGGCACCATAGGGGCCGGAATAAAGCTCGACCCGATCACAGCCCGTTGCAGCCGCCGCCGCAATCACCGCCGGATCAGCATCGCAGAACAGCGCAACCCGAAAGCCGGATTTCTTCAGATCGGCGACGATCGGAGACAGAAATTCGGCCTTTCCGGCAAAATCCCAGCCGTGATCGGAGGTCGCCTGTGCCGGGTCATCGGGCACAAGTGTGACCTGCTCCGGTTCATTGGCGCGCACCAGATCAAGGAAATGTTCGGTCGGGTACCCTTCGATGTTGAACTCGGCATGCGGAAATTCGTCATCCAGCAATGCCCGCACCTCCGGCAGGTCGGAAAACCGGATATGCCTCTCATCCGGCCGCGGATGCGCCGTCAGCCCGCCGGCGCCGGCGGCAAGCGCAATGCGGCCAATTCCGGTGACGCTCGGCCAAGGCAGGTCGCGCCGGTTCCGCAGCATCGCAATGGCATTCATATTGACTGACAGAATGGCTGGCATCTGGAGACCTGAATGACGGAGGCAGAAAACTGAAATTGTGTATCATCATGAGTTCATTCGCAAAACCCATATTGATGACATGGCAGCCCTGCGAAAGTGAAGGATGTCAGCGCACGATCGTCAAAGTCTCGGCGGCGCGGGTAATAGCGGTGTAAAGCCAGCGTGTCCGCGTGTCGCGAAAAGCGAAGCTCTCGTCGAACAGTACGACGTTTTCCCATTGCGACCCTTGCGCCTTGTGCACCGTCAGCGCGTATCCGTAATCAAAATCGTCAAACCGCTTCTTGGTCTGCCATGGAACCTCCTCCTCCGGCGACTCGAAGGCCGCTTTCAACAGCTTGATCTTGGCAACACCCTTGTCGGCGTCTTCCTCTTCCGGCGTTACCAGAAGATTGATGCCGGGTTTGGTGGTTTCCTTCGATGCCGTCATCACCGTCCAAAGGGAGCCGTTTAGCAGACCCTTGGCCGGGTCATTGCGCAGACAGACCAGCTTGTCTCCCGATTGCGGTGTCGGCGTGGTGAACTGCTTCAGTTCCCGAAGTCGTTGATTATAGCGCCGCCGGGTCCGGTTTATCCCCACCAGCACCTGGTCGGCCTCGAGCACCATGTCCTGGTTGATGTCGTTTTTGCGGATCACCTGCGACGTGCCGTAATCGCCCAATTCAAGCTCCCGGCCCTCGCGCACATCCATCGCCAGACGGATGATCGGATTGTCGCGCGCCTGGCGGTGAATTTCAGTGAGCAGGATATCCGGCTCATGTTCGGTGAAAAATCCGCCACCGGTGATCGGTGGCAATTGCCCTGGATCGCCTAGAACCAGGATCGGCGTCCCGAAAGACATCAGGTCGCGGCCGAGATCCTCATCGACCATGGAACATTCGTCGATGACGATCAGTTTGGCCTTGGCCACCGGACTTTGCCGGTTGAGCGAAAAAGTCGGCGCCATCGACTTGGTGCCCTTGATCTCGTCCTCGACCATCTCCTCGCCGCGCGGCCGGTAGATCAGCGAGTGGATCGTGCGGGCATTGACGGCGCCGCGGCTGCGCAACACCTGTGCAGCCTTGCCGGTAAAGGCCGCGAATTGCACATCGCCGTCGACATCTTCGGCAAAATGCCGCGCCAGCGTCGTCTTGCCGGTTCCGGCATAACCGAACAGCCTGAAAACCTGGCGGTCGGCCGATTTCAGCCATTGCGCCACCGCCGTCAGCGCAGCGTCCTGTTGCGGAGAAAAGTCCATAATTCCTCACTGACAGGATTCGCTGCAAGGAACAACCAAAACAGGAACAAAGACCGAACCTCAATCAGGTTTGTGACAATACCTGTAGTCCTTGATATCGCCGCTTCTGACTAAGGCGTTGACTCATAAACACGCAACCAGAGTCGGATGGCCGCTAGACCCAGAAAATACCGTTCACGACACGCCTGTCATCCACACACGGGATAACTCGCGGTTTGCAAGGAAGGATCGGGCAAATCAGACGCCGTTCGGCGTTGGAGAGGGCGTGTCTCATGTTCATGGCTCCTGTTCGGAGCTTGAATCTCGTCGGAATACCAAACTTCAAGGTCTGGGTGGTCCCACGACACGGT
>JAJFHT010000366.1 GCA_021775495.1 Hyphomicrobiales bacterium
ATTATTGCCAAAGCCGTGCTCGGCCTGTGAGGACCTGATATGGATTTCGATCTGAGTGAAGAACAGTCCATGTTGAAGGACTCTGTCGACCGGCTGCTTGCCGATCACTACAATTTTGAAGCCCGCAACAAATATTTGCAAAATGCCGAAGGCTGGAGCACTGACATGTGGTCCCGCTACGCGGAACTCGGTTTGCTGGGGCTTCCATTTGCAGAAGAGGATGGCGGTTACGGCGGGGGATCCGTCGAAACCATGATCATCATGGAATCGCTTGGCCGCGTATTGGCGCTGGAACCGTTTTTCACAACGGTGGTGCTCGGTGGCGGATTTATCCGGCAGGGCGCCTCTGCCGATCAACGGGCCGAGCTTGTGCCACAGATTGCCGAGGGCGCCTTGAAACTTGCCTTCGCGCATACCGAACGCGAGGCCCGCTACGATCTCAACCATGTCGGCACGACGGCAATCAAGGACGGCGACGGCTATCTGTTGTCCGGCGCCAAAAGCGTCGTGCTGCATGGTGACAGCGCCGACAGGCTGATCGTATCGGCCCGGCTGGAAGGCGATGTTCGCAATGAAAACGGCATCGGGCTTTTCCTGGTCGACCCGGCATCGGACGGCCTGTCAAGGCGCGGCTATCAGTTGCAGGACGGCAACCGGGCGGCGGAAATCGGTCTGGACAAGGTCAGGGTCGAGGCGGCCGCCGCCATTGGCGAAGCCGGAAACGCCTTTCCGCTGATCCGCCGTGTGGTCGACCAGGCAATTGCCGCACTTGCCGCCGAAAGCGTCGGCGTCATGTCCATGATGCACGAACAGACGCTTGAATATCTGAAGGTCCGCAAACAATTCGGCGTTCCGATTGGCGCGTTTCAGGTTCTGCAACACGCTGCCGTCGACATGTTCGTCGCCATCGAGCAGGCCCGCTCGATCACGCAGTACGCCACGATGATGGCCGGAACCGACGATGATGCGGAACGGGCGAAGGCGATGGCCGCGGCCAAGGCGGAAATCGGCCGCGGCGGAAAGTTTGTCGGCGAGACCGCGGTGCAATTGCATGGCGGCGTCGGCATGACCATGGAATATGCCGTCGGCCATTATTTCAAACGGTCCACCATGATCGACATTACCTTTGGTGACAGCAGCCATCATCTGCGCGCGCTTGCGGCAATGGGCGGTCTGTTCTAGAGCGGACAAACAGACGCGTAGAAGGAACGATGCATGGAAATTCGCCAACTCAACGAAGACATATCGGTCACCGGGCAAATCACTGCTGACGACGTGGCTGCGGTTGCAAAGGCCGGATTCAAATCCGTTATCTGCAACCGGCCGGATGGTGAATCCGCAGGCCAACCGGTGCAGGACGGCGTGGCGGCAGCGGTCAAAGCGGCTGGCCTGGATTACCGATTCATCCCGGTGGTCAGCGGGGCTATCACACCGGAAAACGTGAAGGATATGGCCGTGGCGCTGGACGATATGCCGCGCCCGGTTCTGGCCTATTGCCGCTCAGGCGGGCGCTGCGCCAATCTGTTCATGCTCGTTCAGGAAGGCCGCTGACTGATAGCTCGGACGGTTCGGCAATTCAGACCGGTAGTCGGCAGCCAGATTTTCCCGATGTCGGCTTGAACCGGAGTTGGTGGTGCACCACCTACGATCTCAGGTTTACCTGATTGTCTTTGAAGCAGATGCTGAAGCTGAAATCCCTGCTGGAATCGCGCAATTTTGAATGAGCGATCACGGTTCTGATCGTGATCAATGCCATCACGCTCGGAATGGAAACCTCGCCCGCCGTGATGAATGTTGCCGGTCCGATCCTTGTCGCGCTCGATCGGTTGATCCTCGCAGTCTTCGTCGTGGAACTGTTGGCACGCTTCGTTGTCTACTGGTTGAATTTTTTCCGCGATCCATGGCGGATATTCGATCTTTTCGTTGTCGGCATCGCTCTGTTTCCGGCAACCGGCGGACTGTCAGTATTGCGGGCTCTGCGCATTCTGCGCGTGCTGCGCCTCGTCAGCATGGTGCCGTCGTTGCGCCGCTTCGTCGGCGGGCTGATCGCCGCCTTGCCCGGCATGGGATCGATTGTGCTGTTGCTGGCGCTGGTCTTCTACGTGTTTTCCGTCATGGCGACCAAGTTGTTCGGTCCCGCCTTTCCGGAATGGTTCGGCTCGATTCCGGAGGCGGCTGACAGCCTGTTCCAGATCATGACGCTGGAAAGCTGGTCGATGGGGATTGTCCGGCCAGTGATGGAGGTCCACCCGTTAGCCTGGACCTTCTTCGTTCCCTTCATCATCGCGACATCGTTCACTGTGCTCAATCTGTTCATCGGCATCATCGTTTCGGCCATGCAAGCAGAGCACGAGGCAACGGCAATTGCCGACCGCGAGGCGTTGCATGACGAACAGGAAAGCATCCTGAACGGGATCCGTGCGCTACGGGCCAAGATCAGATCGCTGCGCGATGAACGGATCACCAACGAGTCTTGAGTTCAAAAATCGAAATATCTTGTGGCGACTTTACTGCCAAACGCCTAGGGAACCGGCGTTCGCAGCCTCATCGCAAAACATGCACCGAGCATGGTGAATGGCGAACAATTCTAGAAGCGGTTGAACCAAGGAAGTGATCGCGCAGCCCTGGTTTGTGAGACCCCACAATAATGCAATCAGCTCCAACTTCTCTGGCAAAGTCTGTTACTGCACGCCCCGAGTGCCCCTCAAGAAGGACAGCTTCAACATCTTTTGCCGCACCAATCCGCTCAGAAAGGGCTTCCTTTGCCCGTTTCAGCGATTCAGCGACAGCTTCTTCAGACACATATGCTTTCACTGAACCCTGAAGCGGTTCATAGACATGAACCGCGATGATCTCCCCATTTTCACTCTTTATTCCGCGGGCGGTCTCGATAGCTTTCGCACCGATTCCATGTTCAAGAGATAGAGACACGATTATCTTCTCGTACATTTCTCTTCCTTCCAACTGCACATTGTTTCTTTTGGCCTGACAATTCGGCAAACGCCGGTGCGTCAGCCAAATGGCGAAATCCGACTTGTCCACGCCCCTGGACGCACAAAGCCGGACGGAGCGCAGAGTTCATGTTCAAGTTCACCGCTAGGCGCTGCGATAAAGTTTCGTCATGGAAAACTCACGATGACCGAGTGCTTCAGCCGCTGTGCTGCGGCCATTTGCCGTTCTCTTGATCATCGCGATCAGATCGTCACCCGCTTCGTCAATGGTCTTTTCGCGCGTAAGGATGCCACTGACATCTACATCCACGTGTTCACTCATAGTGCGAACTGTGCGCGGATTGGCCGATATTTTAATCACGGGAACAATCGGATTGCCCACCACATTGCCCTGCCCCGTAGGAAAGGTATGAATGACATAACCGCCGGCAGCCATCAGCGTCACACATTCGGCAGCTGCAGACGATGAATCCATAAAATAGAGCCCATTGCCTTTCTTGGGCTGCTCGGCGGGTTCAAGGATGTCGATGTATTTGCACTCGCGACCAATCTTCTCGAGATTGCCGAGCGCCTTCTCCTCGATGGTTGTCAGCCCACCCTCGATGTTGCCTTTGGTCGGTTGGGAATCGGACAGGTCGTCGGTCTGGTGCGCGAAAATAACGTCATCCTGATAGGCTTTCCACATTTTGTGCCAGCGCTCTCCGGTCTCTTCATCCGCAGCTCGAGCTTTGCATATGTGTTCGGCACCGGTGATTTCCGAAGTCTCGCCAAAACATCCGTAAATGCCTTGCGGGATCAACTTGTCGTACATGTTGCCGACGGTTGGACAGGAACCAAGTCCGGTCGTGGTGTCAGATTCACCGCACTTGGTGGAGATCCACAATTCGCTCACCTCACACTCTTCGCGTTGAATTTCAGACGCGTAGTGGACGAATTCCTTGGCTTTCCAGGACGCAGCCCGGATGGTTTCCAGATCACCATTCTGCTCGATAGAAAACTGCGCAACCGGTTTGCCGGTCTCGGCAATGCCATCGGCAATTCGTTTCGTCCAACCCGGCTCGATCCCGATCACAACAACCGCCGCGACATTGGGATTGGCGCCGGTACCGATCATGGTACGGAAATGCAGCTCAAGATCTTCGCCGAACTGCAACCTGCCGTAAGAATGAGGAATCGCAAGCGTGCCCTTGATGTTGTTGGAAACCGCCTCACAGGCCGCGTTTGAAATGTCATCAACCGGAAGGATGATGACATGGTTGCGAACTCCAACCCGGCCATTGTCACGCCGGTAAGCCATGATTTTGTCAGACATAATTGATTCTCCTACCAGCGCTTGGTCTTGAGATTTTGGGTATGAACGTGGCTGCCCTGTTTCACGGCGCCAACAAACTTGCCGATATCTTCGCCGTACTTGATTGCTGTATCGCCTTCGGCAATGTCCACCAGCGCGATTTTGTGGCCGATCGGCACATCGTCATTGGCGACAAGTCTGAAAGACGAATTGTCGTGGGTCACGACGCATAACATTTCGGATCCGGCTTTAAGATCTTCGACAACGACGACACCGACGTTGTCCTTCTGATCATGAACCAGCAATTGGGGGATGCCGCTCATTCTGGAGTTTCTCCTCTTTGAGATGTGTAGTTTGGTATCTAGGGCCAGGCTGGAACCGTCTATGTCGGTCTGATCGCCTTCGTGGCCAAGGCGTGGTTGCTCAGTGTTTGCCGTCGCGAGCAGTGATGAAACCACATCGATTTCTTATGAGGCTACAGTCAGATCGAAGGTTTCGTCTGGAAAGTATTTCTTGAGCCTGATGTCAGCCGTACGTGCATGACCTTCCATCCCCTCGAGGCGCGATATCCGGGCCGTCGCCTCGGCCACCGGTTTTGCCCCTTCCCTGGTCGCTCGCTGCCAGGTCACAATTTTCATGTATTTGTGAACCGACAGACCACCGGTGTATTTGGCCGCACCAGACGTCGGCAAAACATGGTTGGTCCCGGATGCTTTGTCGCCAAAGGCAACTGTCGTTTCTTCACCCAGGAACAGCGAACCGTAACACTTCAGTCTTTTGAGCCACCAATCGAGGTCTTCAGCCTGGACAGTCAGGTGCTCCGGCGCATACTCGTCCGAGGTCGCCGCCATTTCCTCTCGACCGTTGCATACAATGACTTCGGCGTAATCACGCCAGGCCGCTTCTGCATTTTTGCTGTTGATCTCCGGCAAATCCGCGATCAGCCCCGGGACGAGTTCCATTACCCGCAGCGCAAGCTGTTCATCGTCAGTTACCAGCCACACCGGAGAATTGTAACCGTGCTCGGCCTGTCCGACGAGGTCAGCAGCGACGATTTCCGGGTCAGCTGTCTGGTCAGCAAGAATGAGACTGTCTGTTGGCCCCGCGAACATGTCGATGCCAATGCGGCCAAACAGAATGCGTTTCGCTTCCGCCACAAACTGATTGCCAGGGCCAACCAGTATGTCCGCCTTTGGAAGTCCGAACAATCCAAAGGCCATGGATGCAACACCTTGGACGCCGCCCAGCGCCAATATCGTATCCGCACCACTAATATGGGCTGCATAAATGATCGCCGGGGCGATCCCAACACCCGGTCGAGGCGGTGAGCACGCGACTATGTCGCTGCAACCAGCAACACTCGCCGTTGTCACGGTCATGATGGCCGATGCGATATGGCTATATCGACCACCCGGAATGTAACAGCCAGCAGTCTGAACCGGTATGCTCTTTTGCCCGGCGATCAATCCAGGAACAACCTCCACCTCGATGTCCTGCATGGTCGCCAGTTGAGCTTCTGCAAATCGACGAACATTACTGTGAGCAAACTGAATGTCTTGTTTCAGTTTTTCCGGCACAAGCGCGATGGCGGTTTCGATTTCTTCTGCCGTCAGTTTGACATTGCCATCGTATCGATCAAATTTTTCAGCGTACTCGATTGCTCCGGCATCGCCACGTTGCTCGATATCGTCGAGAATGGACTGGACCGTCTCGCGCACATCCCCAGCCCCTGTGGCTGATGTCAATTCGGCCTTTTTCAGATATTTCCGTGTCATTTGTACCGCGACCCTACTGGTAGATTTCAGGAAGTAGTGTGGTCGAGATCGCCGGTACGTAGGCGATGAACAATACTACAACCAGCATGAACAGCACGAAGGGCACTGCCCTGCCTGCTATTTTGAGAATCGACTCTCCAGTGATTCCCGACACTACAAACAGGTTGAGTCCGAGTGGCGGGGTAATGAAGCCAACGCCAAGCGCCGAGATCATCATGATGCAGAATTGAATCTCGTTCATTCCGATGTTGTCAGCCAGCGGCTTCAGTATGGGTGCCAAAATAACGATGTTCGGCGTGGTCTCCATGACGCAACCTGCTGCAATCAAGATCACTATCATCATCAGGATGATCACCGCCGGCTCCTCTGAAACACCGGTTACGGCAGCGACAAACCCTTGGGGAACACCCATGATTGCCAGCGCCTGAGCCAACGGAAGAGAGAACGCGATGATTGGCAGTATGACACCGACCACTTTTGCCGAACTCAGAAGCATCGACGGAAAATCGGACAGTTTCAATGTGCGCAGGATGAAACCAAGTATGATGGTCACAATAACGGCAGTCGCACCTGCTTCCGTTGGCGTCAGTCGGCCTGAAAAAATTCCATAGAAAATTATTCCGGGGACAAGAAACGCATACCAGCCGCTCGACAGTGTGCGTAAGAGATTTGCCCACCACTCACGGAAGGACATCGGTTCTCCGCCCTCATAGGAATAGATCCGATTAACGACAATGTTGGTGACAAGAATGGAGACAAGAATTGCTATGCCTGGGATAAGAGCCGCCAGGAACAGGGTCGAGGCTGAAATGCCCAGCACAAGTCCGATAATGATGTAGGCAATGGACGGGGGAATAAGAATCCCTGTGCAGGCGCCGGCCGCAACCAACGCACACGCATATGGACGTGGATAACCACTCTCGACAAGGCGATCGATCGTCATCCGACCGACGGCTGCCGCTCCGGCGGCATCCGACCCGGAAATTGCGGCAAACATGCCGCAAACAAGAACTGTTGCTGAACCGAAGCCGCCTTTTGTCCAGGACGTCAGAGCTTCGGCGACATCCAGAAATTTCCGGCTTAAGCCGGTCCGCACCAGAACATCG
>JAJFHT010000367.1 GCA_021775495.1 Hyphomicrobiales bacterium
ATGACTGACACCGATTTCAGAGCCCATCCCCGCCCATTGTCGATGCGCGTGGCGGTGGAGAATCTCGATCATATCTGCAAGTTTCATGAGGTTTTCCAGTTAGTATGGAACACTAACTAATATTGATTATCTTAAAAGTCAAACCCTGATGACAACCGAATACCAGATAGCCGTGAGTGATGCCGGCCCATTTGCGTCATTTCCCGACAACGCAATACAGCCGGCCTGTCCACTTACTTATATGGCCTCATTTGTGGTTTGCGGTCCCGGTGTATAGACCGGCAGGATCCAATTCAGATCACAAGGCTTGTTATCATGCTGCGCTGGGCAATTCTGGGAACCGGGTTCATTTCGAGTACGGTCGTCGAGGCGATCAGCCTGAGTGAAGAATCCGAGGCTGTCCTGGTTGCTGGTCGTGACTCAGGTAGAACGACTGACTTTCAAAAACGTCACGGCATTGAAGAGTCGGTCATTGGATATGACGCGGCGCTTGATGAACCCGGCATCGATGCCGTTTACATCGGCTTGCCGAACCACATGCATCACGAGTTGGCGATACTGGCGGCGGCGCGTGGAAAGGCGATCCTGTCGGAAAAGTCACTGACGACGAATATGGAAAGCACTCATGCGTTGATCGATGCGGTCCGAAGCCAGGATACTTTCTTTGTTGAAGGGCTGATGTACCTCGCCCACCCGCTTTATCGGCGATTGCAGGAGCTGCTGCTTGACGGTCGGCTGGGCGAGCTTCGGGCAGTCAATGGATATTACGCCGCTGATATATGGCAAATGGTCAATCCGGCCGGCCGGGGCACGCTTTTCAATCTTGGCTGCTATCCGGCTTCACTGCTGCATTTCGTGGTCCAGACCGCATGCGGCGAAGACGCATTTCGACAAAGAGCCAGTTCCGGCGGCGGAAACCGGCTCGCCGACAGTGGTAATGTCTGTGACGCCGCGCTTTCGGTTCGATTTGAAAACGGCGTTTTGGCCAGCCCTCAGTCAACCGACAGTTACGGAATGGCTTACGGCTTTGCCATATCTGGAACAAAGGGCATTTTGCGATTCAAGACAAATCCCTGGCATCCGTTGGCAGGGCGGAACCTGATTGAATGGCTTCCCTACGGCGGCGAACCCGAGGAAATCTGTGTCGAAGACGATCACGACTCGTTCTATCATCAGATCAGGATGGTGGAGTCTTGCGTGGCCGCCGGCCTGACCGAAGCGCCGCGCCCGTCACCACGGCTGAATGACTCACTGGAGATCATGGAACTGCTGATCGAGTGGGAAGCGCATTGCCGGGGTTGAGATGGGCAATCCGGCATGCTCGGGAATTGTCAATTTTGCAACTATTGTTTGACATTTGGCAGGAAAATACCTATTTGACACGTATCGATATTTGCTAGTCGACTTTTGTTTCTATGCGCCGCTGGCGCCCCGACGAACTTCCCTTTCAAAATCGATCCAAAATACAGCCAGTGCGATGTCGTACGGCTGTCACGAAACTATGACAGATTGAAAAGGAATCGTCATGACCACTGGTACCGTAAAATGGTTCAACGCAACAAAAGGCTTCGGCTTCATCCAGCCTGACGACGGCGGCAACGATGTGTTCGTTCACATCTCCGCAGTCGAGCGCGCCGGAATGCGCGAAATCGTAGAAGGTCAGAAGATCAACTACGAAGTCGTTCGCGACAACAAATCCGGAAAATTTGCAGCCGACAATCTTCAGGCTGCATAATTCAAGATCGATCCGGTGACCACGGATGTACTGGCACCGGATCGAAATTGAAGCTGAAAGGGGTCGGTTTTCCGGCCCTTTTTTGCGTCCGGATGTCAGAGAAGGATCACCGGGTGACGAGTATCTTTGTTCCTGATATGTTCGTTGAAATATCAACCGTCCGGAGCAGGTCATGACAGAAGAACTGGTGTTCTACACAAATCCGAGATCACGCGGGCGGATTGTCCGCTGGATGCTGGAGGAGGTCGGCGCGCCGTACCGCACCGAATATCTGGACTACGGGACCAGCATGAAGGCGCCGGACTATCTTGCGGTCAACCCAATGGGCAAGGTCCCGGCGATCCGGCACGGCGAAAGGATCGTGACGGAGGTTGCTGCGATATGCGCCTATCTCGCCGATGCCTTTCCGCAATCAGGTCTGGCACCAGGGCTTGCCGATCGGGCCGACTATTATCGCTGGCTGTTTTTCGCGGCCGGACCGCTTGAATCAGCCATTGTCAACCGGTCGCTGGGATTTGATGCCCCTCCCGAGAGTGAACCGCGGCTCGGCTACGGCAATTATGAGATCACCATCGATGCGATGGAATGGGCCGTTTCTCAAAACGAATATATCGCCGGAACGGCGTTCACCGCGGCAGATATTGTTGCCGGGTCGCAAATCGGTTTCGGATTGCAGTTCGGCACGATGGACAAACGCCCGGCCTTCGAGGCCTACTGGTCAAGGATCAGCGACCGCGAAGCCTACCGACGCGGCAATGAGATCGACAATGCGGCGATGGAGGCCGGTGGCTAGACCACTAGTTGAAATCAAGCGGGAGGCCTGGCCAGGGATTCCCGCTCGGTAATCCTGGTTTCGAGTTTGATACTGCTTCCCGACAACGGATCATTGCGCAGCTGCAGCAGGACCTCCGCCGCCGCGTGCCCCATCTGCTGATGCGGAACGTGAACCGTTGTTAATTTCGGATCAACCACCCGCGCCAGTTCAATGTCATCGAAGCCGACAATCGAAATATCGGCCGGGACGGCAAGACCAAGCCGTTTGGCCTCTGCAATGGCGCCGGCGGCAAGAACGTCATTGCCGCAAATCACCGCCGTTGGCGGCGGTTGGTTTTTGATCAATGCCGCAAAGGCGCTGGCCCCTTCTTCGATGGTGTAGGGCACTTCCAAGACCGGCAATCGGACAAGCTGACCAGCGGCAGCCAGCGCATCACCCACTCCGGCGACGCGGTCGGAGGCACGGTCATTTGTCTGGGTCAGTCCGGCGATCATTGCCAGCCTTGTGTGACCGTAACCAAGAACATGATTGGTCAGCGCTCGTGCCGCTTCGCGGTTGCTGAATCCGACATAACAATGATCTGTGTCCGGCCGATGGTTCCAGGCGATGACATAAGGGACATGGCGGGCCCGCAGGAAATCATAGGTGCTTTGTGGGCGCGCCGCCCCAATCAAAAGCAGTCCGTCGGCGCCTTGCGTTACCAGTGCCCTGACCTGTTCGGCCTCGCGTTCGGGATCGTAACCCGAACTTGCCACCAGCAGATTTGCCCCGGCTGCCGCCAGAGCCTCCTGGAAGGCCTGAAGCCCACGTGCGAATATCGCGTTTTCCATGGTTGGAATGACCGCGCCAATCGTATTGCTGCGGTTTGATGCCAGCGCACGGCCGGCAAAGTGCGGGGTATATCCCAGCCGGTCGACCGCATTGATGACACGCCGCCGTGTTTCCGGCAGCACCACGTCCGGTGCGTTGAGACACCGTGAGACTGTTGCCGTGGACACTCCGGCCTGCCGGGCGACGTCTTCAAGCGTCGGCGTCTTGCGCGTTTCCATCAAAGGCACCTAGAATTGATTTCAACACAATATCGCTGTGAATCGTCCAATTTGCAACGTGTAAGCGCTTGCATTGATATATGAATGCGCTTACACGAGATTATTCGCTGATTATTCTCGATTGAATAGAAGCTGGTGACCGTGACGTAAACCAGCCAAATTCCGGAGTTGGATATGCCCGCTGAGTATTTGAAAAAAGCCAACAAAACCGCTGAATCCGACGCCAACTACGTGCGCGATACGGTCCAGGCCATCCTGAATGAGATCGAAGCCGGCGGTGATGCTGCAGCAAAAAAATATGCCGACAAATTCGACCGCTATGACGGCAATATCGTTCTGACAGCGGATGAAATCGCTCAAGCCGGCGAAAAGGTTTCGACCAAACTGAAGGACGACATTCGTTTCGCCTACGACAATATCCGCCGCTTTGCCGAAGCGCAGAAGGCTACCATCGGCGATACCCAGATGGAAATCGTTCCCGGCCTCATTGCCGGCCAGAAAAGCATTCCATGCACTGCGGCCGGCTGTTACGCGCCGGGCGGTCGATACAGCCACATCGCATCAGCGATGATGACCGTGACCACAGCCAAGGTCGCCGGCTGCAAACATGTCATTGCCTGTTCGCCGCCACGTCCGGAGATCGGCATCCACCCGGCCATCATCTATACCGCCGATCTGTGTGGTGCCGACACCATTCTTGCTCTGGGCGGGGTTCAGGGAATTGCTGCGATGGCGTTTGGACTGTTCGGGCTGCCGAAAGCCGATATTCTGGTCGGCCCGGGAAACCAGTTCGTCGCAGAAGCCAAACGCATCCTGTTCGGGCGTGTCGGCATCGACATGTTTGCCGGGCCGACCGACAGCCTGGTCATTGCCGATGAATCGTCGGATCCGGATATCGTTGCCGCTGATCTCGTTGGTCAGGCCGAACATGGTTACAATTCTCCAGTCTGGCTGGTGACCTCGCATCGTCCGTTGGCGGAGCGCGTGATGGAACTCGTGCCGGGGCTGATCGATGCCCTGCCCGAACTCAACAGCCAGAACGCAGCCGCGGCGTGGCGCGATTATGCCGAAGTGATCCTGTGCGACGACCGTGAGCAGATGGCGGCAACCGCCGACGCATATGCGCCGGAACACCTGACAGTACAGGCGGCCGATCTGGACTGGTGGCTCGAACGGTTGCAGTGTTACGGCTCGCTGTTTCTCGGCGAGGAAACAACGGTTGCCTTTGGCGACAAGGCATCGGGAACCAATCACGTGCTGCCGACGTCCGGAGCGGCGCGTTACACCGGCGGCCTGTCGGTGCACAAATTCATGAAGATCGTCACCTGGCAGCGGGCCACCCGCGACGGCGCGAAACCGGTGGCCGAAGCCACCGCCCGTATCTCCCGGCTGGAAGGCATGGAGGGGCATGCCCGCACTGCCGACATAAGGCTTGCCAAATATTTTCCGGGCGAAAATTTCGACCTCAGCGCAGCCGATTGAAAGACCGCTATCCATGACAGAAGCCGGATTGTTCGACACTAAGGGTAAAATCGCCTGCGTGACCGGTGCCAGCAGCGGCCTTGGCCGGGCTGTCGCAACGATGCTGGCGGAAGCCGGCGCGCATGTTGTCGGCATCGCCCGCCGCGACGACGCTCTGCAGACCTGGCGGTCAGAAACCCGAGGTGAAACGGCAGCCCTTGTTGCAGATCTCTCCGACCGGTCCGAGCTTCGAGCCGTCGCAGATGCCGCCTCCCTGCCATACGGGCCGCCCGATATTCTGATCAATGCCGCCGGCATCAACACGCGGCAGACCGCCGACGAGGTCACCGCAGAAGGGTGGGACGTGACGCTTGACCTCAATCTGGCGGCGCCGTTTTTCCTGGCCCAGGCGATGGTCCCGGCAATGAAGGATCGCGGCTGGGGTCGGATCGTCAATTTTGCCTCGCTGCAGTCGCGCCGGGCCTTTGCCGGCGGCCTGTCCTATGGCGCGTCGAAGGGTGGCGTCGAACAGATGACCCGCGCCATGGCGGAGGCCTGGTCGGCGGATGGTATTACGGTCAATGCGCTTGCTCCCGGCTTCTTCCCGACCGAGCTGACCGGACCGGTGTTTGCCAATCCGGAACTTGCGGCAAGGAATGCCCGCCAGACCTGCATCGGCCGCAATGGCGAGATGTCTGATCTGGCCGGGCCTTTGTTGTTTTTCTGTTCCAACGCCTCGTCCTACGTGACCGGGCAGACATTGTTCGTTGATGGAGGGTTCACGGCCAAATGAAAGCACTTGTTTATACCGGGCCGCAGCAGATGGAATTTCGCGACGTTCCGGATGCCGGCCGCCAGGACGGAGACGTACTGATCAAGGTGGAATCAGTCGGGATCTGTGGATCCGACATGCATGCGTTTCTTGGCCATGACGAACGCCGTCCCGCTCCATTGATCCTTGGACACGAGGCCGCCGGGACCATTGTGGCGGGCCCGGAGACGGGGCGACGGGTGACGGTCAATCCACTGGTATCCTGTGGGACATGCGAAGCCTGCACCTCGGGCCGCAACAATCTCTGCCCGCAACGACAGATCATTTCCATGCCGCCGCGCGAAGGCGCATTTGCCGAAAAACTGACTATGCCGACGGACAATCTGGTGACGATCCCAGACCATGTCGGCTTCGATCAGGCCGCGCTTGCCGAACCGATTGCCTGCGGCTGGCATGCTGTTCGCCTTGGCGAAGCGGCGCTCGACAAGCCGCTCGAGACCGCACGCTGCCTGGTCATCGGCGGCGGCGCGATCGGCCTCGGCGCGGCGCTGGTGCTACAGGCGCATGGAGCGCGTCATATCCAGATCGGCGAGACCAACGCGATCAGGCGTGAAACGGTGGCACAGGCGGGTGATTTTCAACTCTTCGATCCGTCAGGTGACAATGGCCCGGCGGACGGCTCCATCGATCTGGTCATTGACGGTGTCGGATACGCCGCGACACGCGCAGCAGCAAGCCGGGCGGCAAGACCCGGCGGTGTCATAGTTCATATCGGCCTCGGCGACGGTGAAGGCGGTCTCGATATCAGGCGGATGACGCTGCAGGAAATCACTTTCATCGGCACCTACACCTATACGCCGCAGGATTTTGCCGACACTGCCGCGGCGATTTTCGATGGCCGGCTTGGCACCCTAGACTGGATCGAGACACGGGCACTTGATGATGGGGCGCAGGCATTTTCCGACATTCGCAACGGTT
>JAJFHT010000368.1 GCA_021775495.1 Hyphomicrobiales bacterium
GCCGGGTTCTGTTCCGACCAGCCCGGTTTCGGGCGTGATATTTCAAGCGCGCCCGAGGCCGATGCAATGATGGTCTGGCTGTCATCGATCAGCAGCGCCTTGACGCCGCTCGTGCCGAGATCAATTCCTAGATACATTGGCGGTCCACCTCGTTGCTGCCCTTCATGGCATATTGTCGCGCAGAAAAATATCAATGCGGATGCGTTCCTGGTCGGCAATGACGGGACGCTCGTCGAGTTGGGCTTTGAGCACCCGAACCGCACTGCGCACCTGACGGCCGGCATCCTGATTGATGACCGCTTCGAACAGTCCGGTTTCCAGTGCCTCGCGGGCATGATCGGTCAGTTCATGCGCAATCACCTTGACCATCCCGGCGCGGCCGGATTTGCGCAAAGCCCTGATCACGCCGCGGTTGCCGGCTCCCAGATTGTAGAGACCCGCAAGCTCGGGACGCTCCGACAGCAATTGCGTGACAATTGTTTCGGTCAGATCGCTGTCATCATTGCCCTGCATGGCCGGCAGCACATCCAGATGCGGGAATTCAGCCGTCATCACAGCCTCGAATCCACTCTTTCTCTCGGCATGGTCGTTCAACCGCAGGGAACCGGACAGAATGGCGATCTGTGTGCCCGGTGGCGAAACAAAACGGCCAAGCAGACCGGCCGCGGTCCGGCCGGCCCTAACATTGTCGACGCCGCAATAGTGAACGCGGCTCGATGCGGGAAGATCGGAAACCAGGGTCACGGCCGGCACGCCACGCTTGGACAATCGATTGATCGCGGCGCGCACCTGCGGCGCATCAACGGCGACAAAGGCAAGCGCGTCGTGCACGGCTGGGTCGATACGGTCGATCGCCCGCGTCAACGCGTCGGCATCCATGGCCGGGACGGTGACCACATCGATGTGAATGCGCTCGGCGGCAAACTGGGAGGCGCCACGGCGGATCTCCCGTTCCAGGCCGCGCATGAAGCTGTTGCTGCCGGACGGGACGATGAAGAGCATCGGATATTCACGGCGCCGGGCAAGATTGGCCGCCGCGACATCACGGGAATAATTGACGGCAAGAGCCGCCGCTTCAACCTTGCTGATGGTTTGCGAACGCACGCCGGGACGGCGATTGAGGACACGATCGACCGTCGCCAGGCTCACACCCGCCGCGCGCGCAACATCATGGACGGTTGACCGTGGCATCTCACTCCCCTCAAGCGCACCCTATCAACAATTTGAGGTACGTCAATCAAATGATCCTCGACTACCGAAACGCCAGTGCTCATCCTGATTCCGATATATCGGATTTCTTGGAATCACAGCTTGACAGAAACGGGCGGTCTGTTTTGATCGAACAATGAACCGCAAGACACCACCGCCCAATATCGGACGCATGGTCAGATCGGTGCGCAAGACGCGCAATCTGACACTGGCGCAATTATCGGAGCGCAGCGGCGTGTCCCGTTCCATGCTCTCGGCGATCGAACGCGAAACGGTCAACCCGACATTCTCGGTTGTCTGGGCTCTGACGCAGTCCCTCGGGATCGATTTCAATGCCTTGAACGAATCCGCACTATCGGATGATCCGGTCGAGCATGTGAAACGCTATTCGACACCGATGCGCCACAGCGAAGACGGCAAATGCACGCTGCACATGCTCAACCCGAAGCGCAACATGCTGCCGGTCGAATGGCATGACATGCAGATGGAACAGGATGGCGTGCTGGAGTCGGCTGCGCACGCTCCTGGAACTTTCGAACACCTGACCTGCCTTGCCGGCCGGATCTCCATCACCAGCGCCTCCAGAACCATCGTAGCCGAACCGGGCGACACATTGCGCTATCGCGCCGACCGGCCCCATGTGATCCGAAACGAGGCGGACGGACCGAGCCGTGCACTGTTGCTGGTCGCCTTGCCGGCACATTATTTCGCACCGGAAACATGATCGGGAACCGGCTGGTTTCGAATGGACACTATTCGATAATTCCAGTATATTAGACAATATTCAGGATATAGGAAAATACCATGTCTGACGGTCTGATTGCTCATGCAAGCCAGGAACTGGAACAGATCCGCGCGGACCGGTTGTGGAAACAGGAGCGTCAGATCGTTTCCGCACAATCGAGCACATTGCGGGCCCGGCTGCCTGCGACCGGAACCGAAGCGGACCTGATCAACTTCTGCGCCAACAACTATCTCGGTCTTGCCGATGATCCGCAACTGATCATTGCCGCCAAAAAGGCGCTGGACAGCCACGGTTTCGGCATGGCTTCGGTCCGCTTCATCTGCGGTACGCAGGACCTGCATGTGCAGCTGGAAAACCGCATGGCCACCTTCCTGAAAACCGAAAGTTGCATCGTCTTTCCGTCTTGTTTTGATGCCAATGGCGGCCTGTTCGAAGTGCTGCTCGGGCCGGAAGATGCCGTCATTTCCGATGCACTCAATCATGCATCGATCATCGATGGGATCCGGCTCAGCAAGGCGCGGCGCTTTCGCTATGCAAACAACGACATGGCCGATCTGGAAGCCCAGCTCAAAGCGGCACAGGATGCCCGCTTCCGGTTGATCGCAACCGACGGCGTATTTTCCATGGATGGCACGATCGCTGATCTTCCGGCGATTTGCGATCTGGCCGAGACCTATGATGCGCTGGTCATGGTCGATGACTGCCATGCTACCGGCTTCCTGGGAACACGCGGCGCCGGGACACCGGACCATCACGGCGTCGAGGGCCGGGTTCAACTCCTGACCGGCACGTTCGGCAAGGCGCTGGGCGGTGCATCCGGCGGATACGTCGCCGGACCGAAACCGCTGATCGACCTGTTGCGCCAACGGGCGCGGCCCTATCTATTTTCCAACGCGGTGGCGCCGGCCATCTGCGCGGCATCATTGCGGGCAATCGATATTGCAGAAGCTGCCGGAGACCGGCGTCAGATGCTGCGAGACAATGCGACACGGTTCCGCGCCGGCATGAGCAAGGCTGGATTTGACCTGGTGCCCGGAGACCATCCGATCATTCCGGTGATGATCGGCGATGCCGCGACCGCGACAAGGCTTGCCGATGATCTGCTGGACCACGGCATCTATGTCATCGCGTTTTCCTACCCGGTCGTGCCGAAGGGCATGGCCCGCATCCGGACGCAGATGTCGTCTGCCCATACGCCGGACCAGATCGATGCCGCAATCGACGCATTCACCCGGGCTGGCCGGGCGATCGGTCTCATTCCGGCCGAGGGGGCCGCGTCATGAAGGCACTTGTCAAGACAGAGGCAAGTGAGGGGCTGACCCTGACCGACGTGCCGAAGCCGCAGATCGGGCCGCGCGACGTGCTGATCAAGGTGCGAAAGGCTTCAATCTGCGGCACCGACCTTCACATCTACAATTGGGACAAATGGGCATCAGAAACGATCCCGGTTCCCATGACGATCGGGCACGAATTTATCGGTGTCGTTGAAGCGATCGGGGATGACGTCCACCACGCCCATCCGGGCGAGCGGGTCTCCGGTGAAGGACATATCGTCTGCAGCGAATGCCGCAATTGCCGCGCCGGCCGAGAACACCTGTGCCG
>JAJFHT010000369.1 GCA_021775495.1 Hyphomicrobiales bacterium
CCGTCGTTGACGGTGGTGCCGGATATGACCGGGTCATTATCCAGGGCACGGGCGACGTCAAACTTGACCTGACCAAGGGCAGCATCGAACGCGTCGACAGTGGCGCCGGAAACGACACGCTGGATGCGTCGGGTTCGAAAACCGCGACCGTCATCCTCGGTAATGCCGGCGATGACAAAATCACCGGCGGCGATGCCAACGACAATCTCCAGGGCGGAACCGGAAACGACACCATCGAAGGTGGCGCCGGAAACGACTACATCTACGGCCAGGCCGGTGCCGACGAATTGCGCGGCGGTGACGGCAATGACCTGCTCTATGCCGATGCAGACGATACCGTCGTTGACGGTGGTGACGGCTATGACCGGGTCATCGTCCAGGGTACGGGCGACGTCAAACTTGACCTGACCAAGGGCAGCATTGAACGCGTCGACAGCAGTGCAGGCAACGACACTCTGGATGCATCGGGTTCCAAGACCGCGACCGTCATTCTTGGCAAAGACGGCGACGACACCATCACCGGCGGCGATGCCAACGACAACCTCCAGGGCGGAACCGGAAACGACACAATCGAGGGCGGTGCCGGAAACGACTACATCTACGGCCAGGCCGGTGCCGACGAGTTGCGCGGCGGTGACGGCAATGATCTGCTCTACGCTGATGCCGACGATACGGTCGTTGATGGCGGTGATGGATATGACCGTGTCATCGTCCAGGGCACAGGCGACTTTGAACTGGACATGACCAAGGCCGGCGTCGAACGGGTCGACAGCGGTGTGGGCAATGATACGTTGGATGCGTCGGGGTCCAAGACCGCGACCGTCATTCTCGGCAATGCCGGTGATGACAAAATCACCGGCGGCGACGCCAACGACAATCTCCAGGGCGGAACCGGAAACGACACCATCGAAGGTGGCGCCGGCAATGACTACATCTATGGTCAGGACGGCGACGACAAGATGTCGGGCGGTGATGGCAATGACTACATGGTCGGCGGCACCGGAAACGACGTCATGGAAGGCGGAGCCGGAAACGATCGTCTTTATGGACAGGATGGCGATGACAAAATGTCTGGCGGCGCTGGAAGCGACTATATGTATGGCGGCAACGGCAGCGACTTGTTTGTCTTCGGTGAAGGCGACGGTAACGACTACGCCAATGGTGGTGTCGGAGCGTCGTGGACCGATACGGTGCAACTGGAAGGTGGCGTCGAGCTGGGTGCATTCGGCACCGACTGGACCGTCAATGTCACACAAGGCTCCGTGACGTCACAGGACGCCAACAGCCTGACGCTCAGCGACGACGCCGATGGTGTCATCGTTCTCCAGGACGGCAGCGAACTGCGTTTCCAGGATATCGAAGCCATCCAGTGGTAAGAAAACGAAAAACGGGGCCGCGGCCCCGTTTGTCTTTACAAATATTCGCACATCCGAACGCGTAAATCCGAACAATTGAGACAGGCTAACGCGCCGCCGCAGCCTTCTGTAGAGCGCGCATCCGTTCGGCCAGGCTGGTGGTTGTCTTGCCGATCTCCTCGCGGACATCGGCAGGCACTTCCGGCGCTGCAAGTGTCTTGTTGATCGGTGAATCCGGACCCTCCAGGGCCGCTGTAAGCGTTACCACCTCGGCGGCCAGGTCATTGATTTGTTCGCGCAACACGGCATTTTCATGCCGTTGCTCTTCCCACTCCTTGGATTTCGAACGTTCGAGAGCGGAAAGGTCGGTACTGAGTTTCTTGTTTTCGCGCAGCACCGTCTTGAGCCGGTCATCGACGCGGCTGCGTTCCCGTTCGAGTTTGGCGATTGCCTTTTCGACGTCACCACCCGTGGCGCCCGACAACATGGTCGTCATTTGGAGCGACATCTCCGCCAGTTCAGTTTCGAGTTTCAACCGTTCCTTTTCAGCCGCGATAACGCCCTTGTTCAGCTTGCCCGATTCACTGGTTGTCGATTTCAGCTCTTCACGCAGCCTGGCAAGCTCCTTTTCCCTGCGGGCAAGCTTCTCCTCCCGATCCGAAAGCGTGGTATTCAGGCGATCGAGTTTCTTCTCCAAATCTGCCGTCCGCTTGCTTTCCGCACGAATGGCGCTCTGCGCCACTTTGTTCTCCCGTTCAAGCTCGCGAACACGCTGCCCTGCTTCCTTGCGTAGTTCTTGAAGATCATCAAGATTGCCCGCCAGTTTCTCGACTTCCGTCTCGCGGGCGACAAGTTCGATCTGCCGATTGCTTGAAAGCATGGAGGTTTCGTCAAGATCCTGTCCAAGACGCTCGAGTTCCTGCGACCGTTCTTCAAGTCTGCGGTCGGCGTCCCGCAGCATCACATTGAGCCGCTCCAGCTCGCTTTCGCGCTTCCGCATTTCGGCACGCAGTTCGGATTCCTTCGATTCAAGATCCGAGGCGGCACGATGGCTCTCGTCACGCTCCTCGGCAAGATGCTGGAGTTCGTCCCTCGCCCGGGTGATGTCGACGATCTGGCTCGTGGCCTTTTCCTTGAAGGATTTGACGCTCATTTCAAGCCGCCGGGTCGACATCGCAAATTCCGCGCGCATGCGGTCCTTGTCAGCCTGAATCTCGTTCAGCGACAGCGGTACGGAGGCCTCGATGCGTTTTCGGGTCAGGACAACGGCGCGGCGCCAGATGGCTGGTGCGATCATCAGCGCCAAAAATGCCGAGCATAGGAAACCAAGAGAAAAAATCAGGACGGACTGGATCACGATGTCGGTTCCGGTTGAGACGAGGCACAGGCGAACAATCCGCCCATGCTGCGGCGCAATGTGCCACGCCGGAGCCGGATAAATCCAGCCCCGATGTGGCCTCAACTCGTAATAGCGTTAAACCGGCTGTGCGTGAACCGTAGTGAGCCCGCTCAGAATGGGTTCCAGGTCGGCATCGGCGTCAGTTTCAGGTAACCGACGCTTAGTCCCAGTCGAGCCCCTACCCCGGTCTTGATCGGCACCAGCAGGACGTCGCCGCCTCTCAGCACATGAAAGCCGAGGCCGGCGATCGCGTAGGCCGAGCCCGAAACGCCGCCGTAACGCTTGTAGAGCCCCTCGACCTGATCCAACTGATAGACCAGCATCATGGTGCGCGAGCCCTCGCCGCCAAAATCCCATCCGACGGAGGGGCCTTGCCAGAACACTTTGTGATCACCTGCATTCTTTGTGTAGAGCAAGCCCTCGCCAAAGGTCAGGCCACCCACAAGTGCTCCGGATCCCTCTTCGCCCAGCACATAACCGTTTGGCAGGCCATACTTGGAGAAGATATTTTCAACCAGTGAACCCAGCCCGCCGCTGGTCGAGCCAAAAAAGCTGTGACCGGCATTGACGATCTCGTTCGGGGAATAGGTAGTGTCCGCGCGCGAATGCACCGAACCCAGCATTAAAACAGCCACAACCGTCAGAACGATTGCACCAAGCCGCCTGGCGCCGCTTGTCATATTCTTCAAAGACATTGTCTCCGGTCTCCCATTGGGAGCACTCAGTCTGGCGCCATGCTCGCAGCAGCTCATTTATCGGCTGCATTTCGATGCGAACCCAGTCTAGGCCGCATTTCTTGTGCAACTCTTAAAAGCGTTACAAAAACGGCTTTTCAATGACCGATGCGCAGGCTTGCCGCATGTTTTGACGCTGGAATGGCCGGCTTTCTTGCTGTCGCGATACGCCCTGTGTAACCAGAGACAGGGGTGGCGATTGTGATTCGAACGTCCTGAAGCGTGATCAGGGGGCCGGGAACCGGTTTTCAGCCCGGATCATGTGAAAACAAATCGACTGAGCGGCGCGGCGAAATGGGATCGGCGCTCCGGGGGAATTGACAGCGTCCGGTCAGACGGTGACCGTTACAGAAGAGGGACTTCGGCATGTCGGAGATTTTCACATTATCTGCAGCAGAATTGGGTGCGCTTCTGTGCAGCCGCGTTTGCCATGACATCATTTCACCCGTCGGTGCGATCAACAACGGGCTTGAGCTTCTCGATGAGGGCGGAGCTGACGAAGATGCGATGAACCTGATTCGCATCAGTGCGCGAAACGCTTCATCCCGCCTGCAATTTGCCCGGATTGCCTTCGGCGCGGCCGGTTCGGCCGGCATGCAGATCGACACTGGTGATGCGGAAGCCGTTGCCCATGCGTTCATGAAAGGCGAAAAACCCGAATTTGACTGGGTTGGCACCCGGGCATTGCTGCCGAAAAACCAGGTGAAGCTGGTCCTCAATCTCATTCTGGTCGCAAATGCCGCCATTCCCCGCGGCGGCAAGCTTCGTGTCCAGTTGGAAGATTTGGAAACCCGGCCGAAACTGACCCTGGTCGCCAACGGCCCAATGGTTCGGGTTCCGGCAAAGTTCCTGGAACTGCATTCCGGCAAGGGCTCGGAGGAGCCGATCGATGCGCACGCTGTGCAACCCTATTATACGCTTTTGCTGGCGCGCGAGGCGGGCATGGAGATTTCCATCCATGCGACTGCGGAAGAAATTACTCTCACCGCAACCTGAGCAGGAAACGAACGGCAACCGACAATCTCGGCAATCGAGAAAAATTCTGCAAATGCAGCATACCTGATTTCCGAATCGGGAATGTCGGTCTAGCTATTTGTTTTTTATAACAATTTTTCTCGAAATCCGGCCACCACATTTCGGATCATGCGCCAAATTTCGACGTATCGATAAAATCTTAATTATCGCGTTCTAATGTTCTTCAGTGCTCATGAGTATTGTGTTGATACACACGGTTTGGTGTGGGGGCACCGGAGAAGACCATGAAACGCTGTATGATAGTTGACGATTCGAGCGTTATTCGAAAAGCAGCCAAACGGATCCTGGCAAAGCCGGATCTGCTGATTGTCGAAGCGGAAAACGGTGCAGAAGCCCTTGATATGTGCTCGGTAGAGATGCCGGACCTTGTCATTGTCGACGGCACCTTGCCTGACATGACATCGGCCGAATGCATCGCCGGGATGCATGCGATTGACGGTGACAAAAAGACCAACATCATTGTCTGTGTTCCTGAGGTCAACATCAGCACCATCATGCGGGCCAAACGTGCCGGCGCGAAAGACTACATGCTGAAACCATTCGACCGCGCGAGCCTGATCAACCGGTTCCACCAGTTGCAGGTTGCGATCTGAACCGATTGTTTTTTGGCAGAAAACCCACAATCCCGAACACGGATTCGGACGATCCGCGCCGAATTCTAAGGACGATCTGAAATGAAAAAGCCCCGCGCGGTTTCCCGCCGGGGCTCTTGAAAATTCTTTTGGCTTTTGTTTTTCTGCTTGCCAGATCAGGCGCTCTGCCGGATTTCCTCTGGTTCACGCAGCACATATCCGCGGCCCCAGACCGTCTCGATATAGTTCTGACCCCCAGAGGCAGCATCGAGTTTCTTGCGCAGCTTGCAGATGAAAACGTCGATGATTTTGAGTTCAGGCTCATCCATCCCGCCATAGAGATGATTGAGGAACATCTCCTTGGTCAGCGTGGTGCCCTTTCTGAGCGAAAGCAGCTCCAGCATCTGGTATTCCTTGCCGGTCAGATGGACCCGTTGGCCGGCAACTTCGACCGTCTTGGTATCGAGATTGACCACCAGGTCACCGGTTGTGATGACCGACTGGGCATGTCCTTTCGAGCGGCGGACAATCGCGTGGATCCGCGCAACCAGCTCGTCCTTATGGAACGGCTTTGTCATATAGTCGTCGGCGCCAAATCCGAGGCCGCGAACCTTGTCTTCTATACCGGCCATACCGGAAAGAATCAGGATCGGCGTTTTCACTTTCGACAACCGCAATGTTCTCAAAACCTCGTAACCGGACATGTCCGGCAGGTTCAGGTCTAGGAGAATAATGTCGTAATCATAGAGTTTTCCGAGGTCGACACCTTCTTCCCCGAGATCAGTCGTATAGACGTTGAAACTTTCCGACTTCAGCATCAATTCGATGCTTTGAGCCGTCGCACTATCGTCTTCAATCAGCAACACACGCATATCATTCCCCTTTTCCGCCGTCGAAACGGGTTGACGCATCAACCGGGAGCGGATCAGTCATCGCCACTTCGGTAAGTTGCCATCCAATGGTTAACAAAATCTGATTTGAACACGCAAGTCTTGTCTGAAACTTGCAGTACCTTGGCTCAAACTACTGAAAACGCTGGAAAACGCACCTTACGAATTATTAACATCAGAAATCATCGACCCCACACATCCGAGCGTAACTGCAATTCGCTACGTATTTGATTCGGGCGGCGGTCATTTTTACCGGGCCTTAATTCCTAACTGCTATGATTAACATTGCCCGTAAACGAAAGGTTACCGGCGCCGGAAATTGCGGCAATTTATTGCCGGTATTTCATCACACGGCACCCAAACCGGCGGTCGAGGGAAATGTTCAGGGCCATGTTTACGGCCTGTGATTTTTTGGAGTATTGAGTATGAAATCGCGTGAAAACCTAGTCAGGTTGAAACTGTTTCAGGTCAACGAGAAACGCCGTCAAGTGACGCAGCTCGAGACCATGATAGCGGAATTCGACCGCATGGCGGCTGAACTCGACCATCAGGTCGAAGCCGAGGAAAAGAAGACCGGCATCACCGACACTTCGCATTTTGCCTATTCCACCTTTGCCAAGGCTGCCCGCCAGCGGCGCGACAATCTCACCCACTCGAAAGACGAGTTGATCGGTCAGAAGGATGCGGCCGAAGCAGACCTGTCCGAAGCCGAGGCGGAATTGTCCAAGGCGCAGAAGCTGGAAGAACGCGACGGCAAGGTTCGCGAGACCGAAGTGGTCAGCCAGGCCGGCATGATCGGCTGAAACAAAATGCTGTAAGAGATATTGCCCCTTGAACCGGGGGCATGATGTCTCGGTGATTTTCAACGGCTTTGCCGGATCTGCAAAAATCCGAGCGCTATTTCGATACTTCCAACCGCTTCCGCCGTCGGTTATAGCGCAGCGATGCGTAATTTCCTGCCGCCCATTCTGTTTTTCGCGACATTTTCCTTCGCCCTCGGCATCACCCTGCCGCTGGTCCGGGTCGAAGTCATGCTGGTTTTTTCCGAAGAGCCGTCGCTGGTCGGCATGATCGCCGGGCTCTGGTCCGCATCGGACCATCTGCTCGCCATCATCGTCGCGCTGTTTTCGGTGGTATTCCCGACGGCCAAACTGTTGTTGCTGTTTGTCGCCGCGTTCGCCGGCCCGGCCGGTGCGCAAAGATTGCCGGGCTGGTTCCAGGCGCTGGCAAAATGGTCGATGCTGGATGTACTGCTGGTGGCGATCGTGGTCTTCGCGGCCAAGACCAGCGGTTTTGCAAAAGCCTTCACCCAACCCGGATTGTGGTTTTTTGCCGCGTCCGTCTTGCTGACTGCCACCGCATCGGCGCTGGCGAAACAAAATCCACCGGAGTGATTGTCAAACTTCTTCTTGGAGAATGACCGGCCGATCCGCCGGTTTTGATCAGGCCTGCCGGGACGGCAGGCGGACATTTTTTTAGTGGCGGTATTGCTGAATGCGTGTCGTGCGCAGTCCGGCCAGGCCATAATCCTCGATCGAAGCCTGCCAGGACAGGAACTCTTCAACCGTCAGCTTGTAGCGTTGGCATGCCTCGTCGAGGCTGAGCAGACCACCACGCACGGCAGCAACGACTTCCGCCTTGCGCCGGATCACCCAGCGCCTCGTATTGCTTGGCGGAAGGTCGGCAATGGTCAGAGGACTCCCGTCGGGTCCGATAACATATTTCACGCGTGGTCTGATCAGATCGGTCATACTACTCTCTACACACTCAAAGACCTGTTATGGCTGAGCCTATCCAGACAGCTTTAAGATTTGCCTAAACCACCGGTAACCTCGCGGTAAGCAAGTTGAATCAAGCGTTACCATGATGGTTAACATTTTAGACAGACAGACGGCCGGCACGAAGGTCCGATCCGGAAAAAACCCGGAAACGCTTAGTCTCGCACTTGGTTCCAGGGCACTTCCCGCATAAATCAGATGCGCTCCCGCGGTTTCAATTGTCTGCCGGGCATCCTATATTCGCCGCATCGGCAGGATGCCGATGGTCAAAAACAAGCGAAAGCAACGAACGATGAACAGCCTGGACCTGCCACGGCCGGCCGAAGACACCCGGATTGTTGTAGCCATGTCCGGTGGTGTGGATTCGTCTGTCGTGGCCGGATTGCTCAAGCAGCAGGGCTATGATGTGGTCGGCATCACCCTTCAGCTCTACGACCATGGCGCCGCGGTGCACCGGGCCGGATCCTGCTGTGCCGGCCAGGACATCGATGACGCCCGGCGCGTCGCCGAAACGCTCGACATCCCGCATTATGTGCTCAATTACGAACGGCGCTTCCGCGAGGCGGTGATCAACCCGTTTGCCGAGTCCTATCTTGCCGGGGAAACGCCGATCCCCTGTATCGCCTGCAACCAGACCGTCAAATTCGCCGATCTGCTGCGCACTGCGCATGAATTGGGTGCCGATGCGCTCGCGACAGGACATTACATCCGCTCGCGCTCAATTGGCGCGCACCGGGCGCTTTATCGGCCGGTCGACGCCAGCCGCGACCAGAGCTATTTCCTGTTTGCCACCACCCAGGAGCAGATCGACTATCTGCGCTTTCCGCTTGGCGAAATGCCGAAATCGGAAGTGCGCGAGCTGGCCGAGCAGATGGGGCTTTCCGTTGCCGCAAAACAGGACAGCCAGGACATCTGTTTCGTGCCGCAGGGCAATTATTCCGACATCATCGCCAAGCTGAAGCCGAATGCGGCGGCCAAGGGCGAAATCGTCCACATCGACGGGCGGGTTCTCGGCCGTCATGAGGGCATCATGCGTTTTACCGTCGGCCAGCGCCGCGGCATCGGTGTCGCGACCGGCGAGCCGCTTTATGTCGTCCATCTTGACGCCGCAGGAGCCCGCGTCATCGTCGGCCCGGCGGAAGCGTTGGAAACCCGCAAGATCATGCTGCGCGATGTCAACTGGCTGGGTGGCGGTCCCTTGGCGGACAGCGCGGCCGACGGCCTTGATGTCTATGCCAAGGTGCGCTCGACGCGCCCGCCCAAGCCGGCCCGGCTGTTTCACCGCGACGGCGGAACGTGGGTCGAACTGACCGGCGGCGAATCGGGTGTTGCGCCCGGGCAGGCCTGCGTTCTGTTCACCGACAGCGGCAATGATGCCCGTGTGCTCGGCGGCGGTTTCATCGAGCGCACCGAACGGACACCGGAAGCCGAGGAAATGCTGACCCGGCTTGTTGCAGCTGTCTGAGGGCTAGAGCACCGTCAGGATTTCTTCCAGCGGCTTCTTGATCTTGGCCACGGCGGGAACCGTGGCATCCTTTGCCGGATGGCCGACAGCCAGAATCATCACCGCTTTTTCCGATTGCGGACGACCCAGCAGGGCATTGAGGAACCGCATCGGGTTCGGCGTATGAGTCAGCGCCGTCAGGCCGGCGTGATGCAATGCGGCGATCAGGAACCCGGTGGCAATGCCCACACTTTCCGGAACGTAATAATTCTTGAAACGGCTGCCGTCATCGAACGTTCCGAACCTTTGCGCAAACACCACAATCAGCCACGGCGCAATGTCCAGATGCGGTTTTGACTGGTCCGTGCCAATCGGCTCCAGCGCCTTCAGCCATTCCTCCCCGGCGCCGCCGGCGTAGAATTTTTCTTCCTCGGCTTCCGCCGCCTGCCTGATTTGGTGTTTGATCTCCGGATCGCTGATAGCAACAAAATGCCAGGGCTGATGATTGGCGCCGCTGGGGGCGGTTCCGGCCGTGCGGACACAATCGGCGATAACGGAACGCGGTACCGGGCGATCTGAAAACTGCCGGACCGTATGGCGTTTGCGCATCCTCTCATGAAACCCGGCCGCCGCCGCCCGCATTTCATCCTCGCTTAGATCGCAGCGGTCCGGCAATGCCACGGCTTCAAATGTCAGCTTGTCGCGCGTAAACAATATTGCCCTCCCTGTCCATTACATGGTCGGGGACAAGATAGCGCATCGGATTTGAAAGTGCATGCACGGGCAGCCTCGGGCAACCCGTATTGGCATGCTGAAAAGACCGCCTATTCGGCCGCCACGGCCCTGCTGCCGATAAATCCACGAACGGAATCGATCACCCGGTCCTGTTCATCCGCCTCCAGATAGGGATGCATCGGCAGGCAAAGGATGCGCTTCGGCAGGGTTTCGGACACCGGCAATCCGCCTGGTGCCTGGCCATAACGCGCGTAGACCGGCTGCTGGTGCAGCGGCTTGACGTAGTAGATCACCGAAGGGATATCGCGGTCCTGCAAATGCGCCTTCAGCGCATCGCGGTCGGGCGTCTCGATGGCGAATTGGGCGAAGGCCGATCGTTTCTCATTGCCGATCGCCGGAACTTTTACGACATCGCCAAGCCCGTCAATATAACGTTTGGCCACCACCTGGCGCGCTGCCATTTCCTCTTCCAGGATCGACAGTTTTTCGATCAGGATAGCTGCCTGGATCGTATCCAGCCGGGAATTGAGGCCGATGCGCACATTATCGTACTGGCTGTCGCCCTTGCCGTGGAAAGCCAGCGAGCGCAGCGTTTCCGCCATCTCGTCGTCATCGGTGAACATCGCCCCGCCATCGCCGTAACAGCCGAGCGGCTTTGCCGGATAAAAACTCGTCGACGCGACATCTCCGAACACGCCGCATTTTTTTCCCGCCGAAATGCCGCCGATCGACTGCGCCGCGTCTTCCACGACAAACAGATTTTCGCGAGATGCAATATCCGCGATCTCCGTATGGTCGGCGGCAAGACCGAACAGGTCGACCGGAATGATTGCGCGGGGCTGCAACCGCCCTTCCGCGCGCACCATCTCGACCGCCGCCTGCAATTGCGCAGGAACGATATTGTATGTGTCGGGATCGACATCGACGAAAACCGGCTCGGCGCCGACCAGCGCCACCACCTCGGCGGTTGCCGCGAAGGTGAAACTCGGACAGAACACCGCATCGCCCGGCCCGACGCCGGCGGCCATCAGCGGCATCATCAGCGCATCGGTGCCATTGGCGCATGCGACCGCGTGCTTGACGCCGATATAGTCGGCGATCTGCCGCTCGAATTCAGCCACTTCCGGCCCGTGAATGTAACGTCCCTCGGAAACCACGCGCGCGATCGCGCTGTTGATTCGGTCCCCCAGTCGCGCACGCTGTGCGCCAAGATCAATAAACTGCATACCCGTCCCTTACTGACCCGCCCCAAGCGGGTTTGGGAATTCTTCAAAGCTTACCGCAAGAACCTCAAAATCCGGAATCGCTGGTCCGGAACGCGCTCTGCGTCAGTCCAAATTCTCAAATACGATCATTGCCCGGCCGCACGAATAAGCGGCCATTTCAAATGCCTCTTAAACGCCATTACAGGCCGGCGCCAGATGCCGGCGTTCAAAACCTGACAATCCTTGTAATTTGCGGTGATCACGGCGGCGAGGCGCAATTGGCCGCATCTGCCGATATGGTTAACGTTCAGTGGATGCGGTCAGCTGTGCGTGACCGTGCCGGCCGTGAGGATCTGCAGCACACGGATGGCTTCCTCACCCCCGGTGCGCGGCGCTTCGCGTGTCTCAACGCATTCGACAAAATGCTGCAATTCGCGGGTCAGCGGCATGCCCTGTGCGACTTCAATATAATTGGGTTCATGGGTGGTGAAGGCCCATTGGCCGCTGTCCTGCCAGACCGCGTGACGGTAGACCGCCAGCTTGCGCTCCCACGGCTCGACATCGTCGAACACCACCATCGCCTTGGTACCGACGACGGTGAGCCGCCGCTCACGATAGGGATTGAGCCGCGAAGTGAACAGATGGCTGCGCAGGCCGTCGGGAAAACGCATGTGCAGATGGGCGAAATCGCTCAGGTGATCGAGCAGCGCCGCCCCCTCGCCGCGCACTTCGATCGGCGCCGTGCCGGTGATCGCCAGGATCATCGACAGGTCGTGCGGCGCCAGATCCCATAGCGCATCGTTCTCGGTGTGAAACTTGCCGAGGCCGAGCCGGTGCGAATGGATATATTTCAATTCGCCGAGATCGCCCGAATCGACCAGCGCTTTCAGCCGTTCAAAAGCCGGGTGATAGCGCAGCACATGGCCGACCATGAAGATCCGCTCATTGTCGGCAGCGGCCTTCACCGCCCGTTTGGCATCGGCGACCGTCAATGCGATGGGTTTTTCCACCAGCATGTCCTTGCCGGCTTCGGCGGCACGGATCGCCATTTCGGCGTGAAATTGCGGCGGCAGCGCCATGACGATGGCATCGATATCATCGCGCACGAACAATTCGTCCGGCGTGATCGCCTGACATTCATGCTCGGCGGCAAAGCCCTCCGCCCGGTCGCTGTTGGCGTCCGAAACGGCCTGCAGAACCCCAAGCGATTTGAGGGTACGGACGTGGTTGCTGCCCCAATAGCCACATCCCAGAACAGCGATACGCGGTGCCATCGACTCCTTACCCCAAAATAGCCCCCTTGCGTGACATATCGGGGGGGCGGGCCGAACTCAACCCTGTCTGCTGTGAAGTTGCTTGACAGCATTAACATGGCCACATTATATCCGCCCGTCCCGGCGACGGATCAGCCCCTTGTCTACAGGGCTTATTGTCGGTCTGGCCGATCTTTTCAACGAAGAGATCCTGGGGCGGAGTAGCTCAGCTGGTTAGAGCAGCGGAATCATAATCCGCGTGTCGGGGGTTCAAGTCCCTCCTCCGCTACCAATTTTCAAAATGTCCGACACGAGAGTTGGCGGCTCGTAAAGTCCTGCCATGGGACTTCGAGTAGCTCATTGTGCTGGCTTCTGTCCGGCTGATCAACGTTCAGACAGTAGTGCGAAGCTCAAGTGAATTCGGGAATCAGTAAACTATCGCCGTAATTCGGGGCCGAGGATAATGGCCGCTGGGGGACGGGACCCGCCTGTAGCACCGGTGCTCATCTGATCGACGTCCGATCCAAAACCGCGATGCGAGCCGCTGGCGGCGAGACAGGTGGATCTGAAAATGCGTTGAACGATGCCCTAACGATTTGGCCCGCCGGCTACGCCGCCCTCCGCAGTTGGCACACATCATCCCACGAGAACCAATTGCATAAATTGCTTGGAAAGTTGGGTTTGTTGGACGTACTCTGACCGGAGGCAAGCCAATATTGGAATGCCATATGATCCAATTTGAGATTATGGTCAGCTCAACGCTACAGTCTCAGGGCAGCATCAAACGCGGCAAGTTGAAGCTTTTCTCACATGCGATCTTCTCACAATGCAGAGCCTCCTTCGAGACGTGGTGCTCTCCCCGAAAAATTGCAACTGGAAAGACCATATGCCGGCAACTCTCATAAGTTCATGCCTTTGCGGCGAAGCGCGCTTTGGCGATCATATGCTTGAACAACGCCGGCCAGACAGCGCGAAAAGCCAACCAAAAGGGCCGCAGTTGGGAGGGCGTGAGCAGGGATGGCGTCGTGCTTTGACTGCGCGGGGTGGAAAACGCTTGATTTCCGCCGTCTTTTTTTCTGCCGCGCTAGCGTGTCTCCTTGGCGAAGCCGTCCCGACGGCCTTCGCTCAGAGAGAAACGCCGGCTCTTCCTAACGTCTTCGAGAGACCTGCCTTTGCAACGGTTCAAAACCGTCTCACCCTGCCGGTCATCGCATTGTTCGGCGAGCAGCGTTATGCTGAAGCGGAAGCAACGTTGCGCGAACTCGTGGCGATGTATCCGCACTGGCCGATACACCACTACAACCTGGCAGCAGCCCTTGCGCGGCAGGACAGGCCGGATGACGCGCTCGACAGCCTTGCCGAGGCGTTTGAGCGCGGCTTCGCCAATCGAGCTGCACTTGAGCAGGACCCTGATCTGGACAGCCTGAGGAGGCTGCCGCGATTTCAGCAAATGTCCGCTGAAATTGCTCCGCAGGGCAAACAGACAGGAGCTCTCTTCGCGCAGAGCTTCGAGCTCGGCACGATCGAAGATCGCAAGGCCCTCGTCGATGAGAGCAATACGATTTGGCTGCCGCGAAATAATTCCCTGCTCGCCGGTTTCCATGTCGCCCCATCGCTCCGGAACCAAAATCCCCATAGTGGCGATGGCCGAGTTGCCGAGCTGCTCAATCGTTGGTACGAGCGCGGTGAAGCCGCGGGCAATCACGGCGATCTTTACGACAACCGTGACGACGGCCATTCTGCATTGCCGAGGGGAACCTTTGCACAAATCACCCATGTCGAATATGGCAATGCGGCGCGCGCGGCAGGTGTCCATTATGGTGTGAATTCCAACCTGTTCTTCAACGCGATCACCTTCGGCAACTCCTCGACTGCAGTGACCGGGGGATTTTTCTGGCGCAGCCAGGCACGCCATATTCTCATCAATCGCCAACTGGTTTTGCGGGCGTTCGAACACTATGCGAACGATCATCTTTATATTTATCCGGAACACCGTGACCATGATCCCGAGCATGGCGATCTTCTGCCCGCCAACACGCCTTACATGCTGGTTTCGCAAGGCTCTTCCGGTTCCGATCAGCCTCATCTAAACGCGGTGGCCGCAATCCTCGCCGCTTTTGACCCGAATGTGAAAGCTAGGCTCAGGGCGGAGCATTTGATCATGCCCACCGTACAAATGATCTTCCGCAGAGGCCTTGCAACAGTAGAGAATGAAGAGGACTATCTGAGCGCTATTGCCCATCCATCAGCCTTCGATGGCACCGCAATCGATCTCGAGAAGATGGTACGCATTGCCAACGCTTTGGGTGCAGGCGATATCCCGCCGCGGGTCAATATCGCGGTTGTTGAAGAAGACAAACCGGAACCGGGTATCGACTATTTCGGCCCGTCGGCCGGAGACGAAGTCCTTTTCGATACGCCATCAGCGATCGCCCGCATCGCCCGCTCATCGCGCTTTGAGCACCGCATGGTGATCAGCGCGAAAGAGACGGAAGATCCCAACGGACGGCCGCTCACCTTCATCTGGAAGGTGTTGCGCGGCGATGCTGAGGCAATCGTCATCGATCCACAAAATGAAGATTCCGCAATCGTTGAATTGTCGATCCCCTGGCACGCGCGCAGGGCGGTTCCCGGCAAGCCTGAACTTTCGAGCCACCGCGTCGACATTGCGGTCTTTGCATACAATGGCGTGCACTATTCGGCACCATCCTTCGTCAGCATCTTTTTCCCACCGAACCAGGCGCGCACATATGGCGAGGCCAACCGAATTCTGGAAATCGACTATGCCCCAGCCAAGTTCGCAGAGCGCTATGCCGACCCGGTATTGTTTGCAAAACGGGACTGGCGCGATACTTACATCTACACCGACGCCGGTGAGCTGCGCGGATGGAACCGCCGTTCGAATGGTGTAACGCGGTTTTTCACGCGCCACGGAGCCCATGTCGTGGAGAGTGATGCTGCCGGTCGACCACTTCGAGCCGAGCGCATCCTCTATGAGGTCGGAACCGATGGCTCCGGCTTGAGGGAGATTGTCGAAGTCCCGACGAGTGTGTTTATAACCTACCGATACGATACAACTACAGATCAACTGGGCACACCGGAATTCTGAAGCTGCAGCCCGTCGTGTCACCGCGACAATTCGAGGCCTCTGGTTACGGGCATCTAACACGACATCGTATCCTTTGAGACAGATGTCATATTAAATTACAGTGACAGTTTACTCATTCACCAATTTGTCATACCGTAACTTATGGCACGTTTGGCTCGATTGGTCGTCCCCGGCCTTCCTCATCTTGTTACCCAGCGCGGCAACCGGCGGGAGAAGACGTTCTTTGAAGAGGGTGACTACGCCCTTTATCGCGATCTGCTGGCAGAAAGCTGTGCCCGCGCCCACACGGAAGTCTGGGCCTATTGCCTGATGCCGAACCATGTCCACATCATCCTGATTCCCTCGGATGAGGACGGGCTGCGCCGCACCTTTGCCGATCTGCACCGGCGTTACACCGGTTATGTCAACGCGCGTGCGCGTGTCACCGGGCATCTGTGGCAGGGGCGTTTCGGTTCGGTGGTGATGGATGAAGACCATCTGCTCAATGCGGTGCGTTATGTCAGCCTCAACCCTGTGCGCGCCGGGCTGGTCAAACGCGTGCGAGACTGGAAATGGTCGAGTACCCGGGCGCATCTGGCGGCTAAGGACGACGGCATCGTGAACGTCGCTCCAGTGCTGGAACGGGTTGGAGATTTCAGAAAGTTCCTTGCCGAGAGCTTCGATAAAGACGCAGCATACGCACCATTGCGCCGCGCCGAGACCGTCGGCCGGCCGATCGGCGACGCGGGCTGGTTGGGGGAATTGGAGAAGCAAACCGGGCGCGTGTTGATGCCGGGTAAGCGCGGCCGGAAGAAAAAAGACAAAGAGTAAACTGTCGCCGCTTTTCCTATATTGGAGAGTGTCAAAACGATCCAGGAACAGGGGGCGTCCATAGCAACTACCGAATTTCAATGAAATTCGCACAGGCTGCCGAACGGATCCAAAATCATACGGCGATCCAACAAGACAGAACACCGGGCTTTCAGGCGGAACCTGCTGCAACATCCAGATAGGATTTGCTGACCACCAGAGTTCCTTCTTCGACAAGTTGGTCGGTCGAGGTGTACAGTCGGGTGTGCGGGCCAATCATGTAAATCCGATCTGATGTCCGGGTGAGATTTTGATAGGCACGATATTCTGCCGAATTG
Source organism: Hyphomicrobiales bacterium (assembly GCA_021775495.1). Lineage (GTDB taxonomy): Bacteria > Pseudomonadota > Alphaproteobacteria > Rhizobiales > Rhizobiaceae > JAJFHT01. The sequence continues at coordinate 16,637 of JAJFHT010000369.1, forward strand.
TTCCAATAACTTCCCGCGGACACCGACTTTTCAACGAGATCGTGAAAGTCGCCCGTAAATTTGAAGTGCCAGAGGACAGCGGAAACATCTGCAATGTTGGCGCCTCTTGCGAAATGATTGTTGTAGTACCGGAGTTCCCTTCCGCCGCGAACCAAGGCAACCTTTGAGAGGCATAGTTTGTCAGTGCCAAAGATACGCGCTCGAACGCCCGCTAAGTGTATGTAAACTCCGTCACCGATCACACAGCCCAAATGCTCCGGATATTGCCACACCGTCAGGCTCTCGGTTTCGTAGAAACGGTGGTTAGCAGGGTCGAACCGATCTGATGGCGAATTGATGAGGTATTCTGGATATCGATCTATCATTTGACACTGGACCGCATTGAAGTTGCGAGATTCCAGATAATCGACAAGCTGTCTCAGGCTGACATTGGACGAAAACGGATAATCAAACAATTCATCGATATCCAACACCAGTCCCCAACGCTCTTTCGCATAGCGCTCCAGCAGGTAGTGACGGATATTCGCGGAATTGTTCAAAAACGGATATTCGCTCGATAACACGCTGACACCATCCCGGCCTGTCAGCATTTCAACGGTGTCATCATCTGAACCGTTGTCGAGAAACAGGAACTGTTTGAGGCCCAGCTTGTGATGGTGTTCGATGAAGCTGTCTACATATTTCGCACCATCTTTTATGAGGCACAATATGATCGGTGAATCGTCATTGAAGCTGTCGGGATCCGGTCCGGACACGTACTCGATCGTCTTGGGAAACTCCCTTAGGAATATTTCTCGTTCAGCCTGCTTTTGTTTCACTCCAGGGTCCATGAAAAGTGGTTGGTCTTTCGATCGGTCATACCAATGGTCGCTAACCAACGGATATTAACTTCAACGAACATGGTGCGTAAGACTTCCATCCCAGATATCTATCTGCCGATATTTGCAAATCCTGTAATCAAGCCTCCTTCGCCATGAATTACGATGTCCCAGAACTATGAAAGAACCGCGTCCGTGAGCAATTATTTCTATCCGAATTTTCCGACCGGAAACGGCTATCTGACCGAGAAAATTCGGCTCGATTACATAGAAACGGCTGTCGCCAACAATGTGCTGCCGAAAGATGCACATCGCATGCCGCAGATCATTTCCCTCTCGGCGCCCAACGACATCTCCAGGCCGATTCAGTTCTGGCAATTGTTCTCGGTGCTTGGGCAGGACCGCCTCGTTGCGATCGTCAGGAATTTCTATGAACGGGTTTTTGACGACGAGGACTGGTTTCGCTCGGTATTTGCCCGTGTTGGCGGCGTCAACCATCATGTCAGCACCCAGTCTGCCATGTGGCTTGATGTGATGGGCGCCGGCCCGGCCTATCACGGCGGAGAATTCCGGCTCAGCTTTCATCATACCCACAATGCAATTCAGCTGATGAATGAACGGGGCGCCAAACGCTGGGTCAAACTGATGGTGGAAACGTTGGATAATTCAGCAAATCATATGACCGGCGACACAAGAGTAAGACCCAGCATCAACACCTTCCTCACGCATTTTATTGGCAGATATGCCGCTGAGTTCAACCTCGGCAGCCATGAAACTTTTGGCGACACAAATCCGCCAATGAGGCAAAAAATCAACTTTCTAAACATGACGTCCGATGCGATTGAGGCGATGACCGAAGCGGAGTTGAAAGAAGCGCTTATTGGACGAGGCGTGGATGTTGCCAATTATCAGGACAAATCCGAACTCGTGAACAAGGCACTTAGCCTGTAAACCAGCGGCTTTGTGCGATCCAACGGCCGACCGACGATAGGTGCTGATTCAGTACGGACTGGGAAAATCCTGCAAATCAATTCCGCAACTATTACAAGAATTCAACCCAATCAACTGGTTTGATACTTTAAGATTGCCTGACTATTTAATCGGCTAATTTTCCGAAATTGCATCGAAAATTATCGATATTTCATGTTGCTTGCTGGTATAGATGCCACCAAGTACTCCACGAAAACAGATTCACCCGATTTTTACATTGTCCCGTTAGGCTTTCATTTCGGGGGCGAGATGTCGCGCGGCGGCGTTTGCGTAACCCAACGGCAGTTTGTGTCAACAAGTAGTCAGAGGGTCGCGGCTTTGGAACCGGTTGAAGAATCGACAGTTCGCGCAAACGCGTCACCAGAAAATCACAGGACGACTGGCCAGCGTGTCAGGCGGGCTTACATCTTTGCCCTCGGCATAACGGCCGCTCTTTCGATCGGCGCGTTCGTCGCACTCGACGGGTATATATCCAAGCAGGGCAGCGCCGCATCGATCATCAGCATTGCCGGGCGGCAACTCACTCTTTCGCAGAGAATTGTGGGATTCACCCAGTCTCTCATTCGCCGCGACGTCGAAACAGCCAATAACAAACCTGCCGTGGCACGCGATCTCCATTTTCTGCAAACCGCGATTGAAGAGATGGAGAACGCCCACAAAAGCCTGACCACTGGCGATCAATCGCGTGATTTGCCGGGAATCGTGGGATCGAAAGAACGTGACCTGTATGAAGCCGCGCCGACGCTGGTCAATCAGCGTCTTGGATATTTTCTTCAGGATGCGCGCAAGGTCCTGAATGATCCGGGCAATCCGGTCGCAGCGGCAGCAGCAGAGCGTATCCTGCAGGAAGCCCAAAGCAGCCTGTCACGCGCTTTGAATGCCGTGGTGACACATCACGAGCAGCTCGCGCGTCAGCATGCAACCCAGGCTCAATGGGTGCATCTGGCACTGCTGATCGCAACATTGCTTGTGTTGCTTGGAGAGGGCCTTTTCATTTTCCGCCCCCTCGCCCGGAGCCTTGCCAAGACCGAACGCGAACTGGATTCCAAATGCAGCGAACTCGTTCACCAATCGTCTCATGATCCGCTGACCGGCGTGATGAACCGTCGCGGTCTGAAACATGTTCTGGATCAAAAGTGCAAAGGCGGCGATCTGTCCGACCATGCTGTTTTGATGCTCGATCTCGACAACTTCAAAATCATCAACGACACATACGGACATGATGTCGGAGATGAACTGTTACGCAATGTCGCCGGTGCACTGATATCGAATCTCGATGACGATGATATCTGCATACGGATGGGTGGTGACGAATTCCTGATCATTGCTTCATTGCAAAACCGAAGAGCAGCAGCACTTCTACAAATGGATGAAAATCGACTCCGGGATGACGTCGAATTGGTGGTTGCATTTGCAGACAGGCTGATAACGGATTTGAAGCGTGGTCGATCCGGCAATCCGCGCACCGATCTGCCTTCTGTTTCGATCGGAATTGCCTGCGGCCCGGATCAAGGCGCAAATTTCGACACGATGTTGGCGAACGCCGACCTTGCACTTTACCGCGCCAAATCCGGCGGGCGCGATCAGATCGCCTGCTACGATCCAAAATTCCGCAATCATCATGAGTCGGTGCGACAACAGGAAGCGATGGTGCGCAACGCGCTCAAACGCGGCGCATTCGAACCGTATTTTCAACCGCAGATCGACATGCGCAATGGCAAAATCATCGGTGTCGAAGCGCTGGCCCGCTGTCGTGACGAAAATGGCGACATTGTTTCACCTGCCCAGTTTATTGACGTCGCCGAGCAATCAAGACTGATCGTGCCAATCGGCAAGATCGTCATTGAGAAGGCTATTCAATCGGCTGCTCAATGGCTGAATTCCGGAATTGATTTTGGGCAGATTTCCATCAACGTTTCCGCAGCACAACTTCACGACCCCGCATTTATCGACTTCCTTGAAACGACTCTGGATGCGGCCGGATATCCTGCGAACCTGCTGGCGGTCGAAGTGCTGGAAACGGTGCTTCTGGATGAGCGGAACGAAAAAATTGTCGAAGTCTGCAAATCCATAAAGGCGCTCGGCGCGTCGATCGAACTGGATGATTTCGGCGTCGGATATGCCTCCATCGCCAATATCGACCGGCTAGGGGTCGACCGCATCAAGATAGACAGGTCCCTGCTGAACCAGCCCATCAATTCGAAATCCCGAGACATCCTTGGCGCGATGATCAGCGTCGCCCGTGGCCTGCAACTGGATGTCCTTGCCGAAGGCGTCGAGACGGCCGATCATGAGGCCCGGCTTCTGGCTCTGGGGTGTCACAAGGTTCAGGGCTTCCGTTTCGCTCGCCCCATGCCGGCAGACGGTTTCCTGAGTTGGATCAGTGAAAGCAACAGTGACGGATCAGCTGCGCGCGGCACAATTGCCCTTACCGGATGAACAATCTGAAACCATGCGATATCGCAACAACCCGGTAATCGCAGCAGCCCACCAGAGCGACCGTCACCGCAAAACCTGCAAACAAGCCTCCTTCGCCCTGATCAGGTCTGACAGCCCCGTGCTGGACCGCGCCATGACGCGCAATCCCGAATAGACCGTCAGAACAAGCTCGGCATTGCGTTTGGCAAAATCCGGATCACCCGTGTTGCCGCGTTCGGCAATGGCCTGCTCCAGGGCGCGGCGTATCTTGGAATAGCCGCGGCGCACCAGGTCGGCGGTTTCTGAATCAAGCGACGCCCGGTCTGCGGATGCATTGCACAGAAAACACCCGCGCCGGTCGGCATTCGTGTCGATTGCTGCGATCGGGGCCTGAAGGAAAGCCGATATCCGGTCCATCGCGGGGCGGCTTTGGTCGCGCAGCGCCTGAACAGCGGCGTCCACCTTCAGCGCCTCGTAGTGGCCGAGCGCTTTCAGATACATCGACTGCTTGTTGCCATAAGCAGCGTACAGGCTGGCCTTGCTCAGCCCCGTTGCCTTGATAATGTCGCTGAGGCCCGTCGCTTCATAACCGTTCTCCCAGAAAAGTTGCATGATGGACGAGAGGGTTTCGGCTTCGTCGAATTGCCGTGGGCGGCCTGGTTGGCCGCTGGTAAATCCGGGCTCGCGCATATGTGATCATCCTATTCTTGACCGATCGGTCCATAATTATTATGTCTTCGATGTCGGCAGCATTGCCGCATTTTATTTACCTAATATTGGACCGATTGGTCAAGAAACAAGGATGCATGAAAATGACCGCAACAACCGCTACCCGGGAAACCGCCATCGCAGGCAATTTCAGCAAGCAGCAGGTCGCAGGACTTGGCGAGCGTATTTCCAATGGCGGGCGCCTCGCGATAAGCGTGACCGCCGCAACCGTGCTCGGCTGGATTGGCGCGATGAAGTTCACCGCATATGAAGCGGGCGCCATCGAGGGCCTCGTCCAGTCCAGCCCGCTTGTCAGCTGGCTTTACCAGGTCTTCAGCGTTCAGGGCGCTTCAAATCTGATCGGCACTGTCGAGATCGCCACGGCAGCGCTTATCCTGATTGGCACAAAGTTTCCCAAAGCCGCGCTTGTCGGCGCCGTTGCGGCAGCCATGACATTCCTTGTGACCGCCAGCTTCCTGTTGACCGCGCCGGTCTGGGAGCCAAGCCTCGGCGGCTTCCCGGCCCTTTCCGTTGTTCCAGGCCAGTTCCTGCTGAAGGATATCGTCCTGCTCGCAGCCGCGGTCTTCCTGGCGGGCGATGCCCTGATACGCATCGCCGATGACGCCTGATACATCCCATACATGACTTTGACCTCCCCGGATGCCCTGAGCGCCGGGGAGCGAAATTATCGCTCTATTGTCGCATTCTGGCGGATCTTCCTTTGCAGCAGCAAGACCGCATATAACAGCGCCTCGGCGGTGGGCGGGCAGCCGGGCACGTAGATGTCGACCGGCACAATACGGTCGCAGCCCCGCACCACCGAATAGGAATAGTGGTAATAGCCGCCGCCATTGGCGCAGGACCCCATTGAAATGACGTAGCGCGGCTCCGGCATCTGGTCGTAGACCTTGCGCATCGCAGGCGCCATCTTGTTGGTCACTGTTCCCGCAACGATCATCACGTCCGAGCCGCGCGGCGAGCCCATCGGCGCCATGCCGAAACGTTCAAAATCATACCGGGCGCCCATGAACTGCATCATTTCGACGGCACAGCATGCCAGGCCGAAACTGAGCATGTGCAATGAACCCGTTCTCGCCCAGCCGATCAGCTTCGAGGAGCTGGTGATCAGAAAGCTCTTGTCGGCCAATTCGTCGGAAACTGTTGCGAAACCGGCGCGCTGATTTTCGATGCTTGCAAGCGGCTTTTTCAATGGCGTGACTGTATTCATCTTAAGGCATTCATGTGACCGGGATTTTGCGCCATATTAGGATCCCAACAGACGGGCCATATAGAATGGAAACGACATCTCCCCCTCGGGCAAAGGCAAAGCTGCTGCTGCCTGCGGCGCCACTTGCAAATTGCCTCTTCGGCGCATTTGTGCGTGACACACGCGGCTGCAATCTGGCGGTCGATCAGCGGTTCAACCACTTTGCGTCTTCACCGTTGTGCTCGGTCAGCTGGTTTTTTGAGGGGCAATGCCACCACCTGGAAAACCGGGAACAGATGTCGGAGCCGGCCAGCGCGCCGATTTTCCCGAATCTTGTTTTCAGCGGGCCATATCAGCAGCCGCAGACGAGCTGGAACGCCGGAGACATCAACGCCATGATCCTGGCGTTTTACCCGGACGCGTTTGCCGCCCTGACGGGAACCAGCGTTGCCGACTACACGAACCGGAGCGTGCCGGTTGAAGAGGTGTTTTCTGATGATCTTCTGCAGGTGGTCCTGGACGTTTTCGAAGCCGGCGATGCGGAAACCGGCTTTCAACTGGCAGAAAAGACACTTACTCCCCTATGGCATAAGGCGCGTCCCGACCATCCGGTGTTCGGACATCGCGTCGCCGACTGGTGCCGATCGCTCGGCGTTCGCGCTTTAACCTCAGGGGTTGGCAAAAGTACAAGGCAGATCGAACGACGGATCAGATCCTGGGCCGGACAGTCGAAACGCAATCTGATGGTCTACGTCAGGAGCGAGCAGGCCTTTCAGCACGCGCTGACGGCGAAAGCGGAAGGCGATCTGAATCTGGCCGACATGTCCGCCGAACTTGGATATTCGGACCAGGCGCATATGGGCAGGCAGATCAGAAGCATCACCGGTTTCAGCCCGGCGGACTTCATGAAACGTTATGATCATGAGGAGGCGTTTTGGAGTTTCAGGCTGATGGGCGAGCGGTTCTGACGGCTATCATGTAAAATTCCGGACCTCCGCTGGCGTTCATTCCGGAAACAGTCCAGATTTCAAACCGCAAACCAAATGGAGATGTCAGGTGAACGAGACTTTCAATCCCGTGGGTTGGGTGCGCCCGAAAGGTTATTCCAATGCCGTGTCGGCAAGGGGCAGGATGGTTTTTGTCGCCGGTCAGGTCGGTTGGAATGCCAGGGAAGTGTTCGAAACCGATGACTTTGTCGGACAGACCCGCCAGGCACTGACGAACATAAGAATGTGTCTGGAAGCGGCCGGTGCGGCGCCCGCCGATATCGTCCGGATGACGTGGTATGTCGTTGACAAACAGGAGTATCTCGACACCCTTGCACAGGTCGGCACCGCCTATCGCGATATCATGGGCCGGGTCTATCCGGCGATGAGCCTGGTGGAAGTCAGCGGACTCATCGAAACCGGTGCGAAACTGGAAATCGAAGCCACAGCGGTCGTGCCTGATTGAGTGGCGCATACAGTCCTTGAAATATATGAATTTGCATAAAATCGCATAAAGAGGTATTCTGGTACATCAATAGGTATTTAAAGGTTTTTGCGACGTTGCGCTGCAAACAGTTTGCAAAAAGAGGAGGATGGGGGAATATCCTGCCATTCAATGATCATATCGACGGGAGGAAACCATGAAAAAGCTACTGTCCACGGCACTGGCCGTGACACTATTGGGGGGAGTTGCCGCACAGGCAGCCGAGGTCAAGATCGGCTTCGTCACCACATTGACAACCGGGGGAGCCGTCATTGGCGTCGATCAGCAGAACGCCGTCAATCTGGCCGTCGAGCATATGGGCGGTAAGATGGGCGACCTCGATGTCAATGTGATCTTCGGCGATGACGGTTTCAAACCCGAAACCGGCAAACAGGCCACCGACAAGCTGGTCAAACAGGACGATGTCACTTTTGTCGCCGGTTATATCTGGAGCCATGTCCTGCTGGCATCGCGCAAATCCGCCCTCGATGCCGGCAAGTTCCTGATTTCCGCCAATGCCGGCCCTTCACAGATTGCCGGCAAGCTTTGCCATGAAAACTTCTTCTCGACATCCTGGCAAAACGACCAGACGCCGATGGCGATGGGCGAAGTGCTGAACCAGCAGGGCGTCAAGTCGCTTTACATCATGTCGCCAAACTATGCGGCCGGCAAAAACATGGTGGCCGGCGTCGAACGTACGTTCAAGGGCGAAGTCAAAGGCAAGGACTTCACCAAATGGGGCAAGGATGCACAGCTCGATTTCTCGGCAGAACTGGCGAAGGCGAAAGCCTCCGGTGCGGACGGTCTGTTCGTCTTCTATCCCGGCAAGGCCGGTGGTGCTTTCATCAAGCAATACCAGCAGGCGGGTCTGAAGGACACCCTGCCGCTCTACACCGTGTTCACCGTCGACGGCATCTCGTTGCCGAAACTGCAGGCGGCCAATTTCGACGGCGTACTCGGCTCGAAAACCACCCAGCAATGGGACCCGTCTTTGGACAACGCCCAGAACAAGCGTTTTGTCGCGGATTTCAAGGCGAAACACGGCACCTATCCGAGCTTCTATGCGGCACAGGCCTATGACTCCATATTTCTGATCAAATCTGCGGTTGAAGCCGTCGGCGGCGATCTGTCGAACATGGACGGAATGCGCGCGGCGATGAAGCAGGCCAGTTACGACTCGGTGCGCGGCAAGTACAGCTACGGTAACAACCATATGCCGGTACAGAATTTCTACCTGCGCGAAGTGGTCAAGGACGCCGATGGCAACTGGACCACGACAGTGGCCAAGACCGTCTATGAAAACCATCAGGATCCCTACGCCAAGGAATGCCCGCTGAAATAAGGGCACACCTTCTAGCTACAGGTGCCGGGGCGATTTCGTCCCGGTCCTTTCAGGCAACAGGTTTCGGATCGAAAAAACGTGGACGTCGCTCTCCTATTCATCCAGATGTTCAACGGTTTGCAGCTCGGCCTGCTGCTGTTTCTGGTCGCTTCCGGACTGACGCTGGTTTTCGGAATCCTGGATTTCGTCAACCTCGCGCATGGCGGGCTGTACATGATCGGCGCCTTCATCTGTGCGTCTTTCACCTTTCTCACCGGCAGTTTTGTCTGGGCGGTTCTACTGGCCTTGCCGGTGACGGCAATCGTCGGCATCGTCATCGAGCGCACGGTCATCCGCCACCTCTATGCCCGCGATCACCTCGATCACGTGCTGGGAACCTTCGGCCTGATCCTGGTTCTCGATACCAGCACGCACCTGATCTGGGGCCCGGCGGGCGTCGCCGTGCCGCTGCCTGCCTGGATGGACGGCAGGCTCGAACTGTTCGACGGCGTCGTTGTCCCGACATTCCGGCTGCTCATTATCGGCACCGGGCTGACCATTGCCGCCGGCCTGTTCTGGCTGGTCAACTACACCCGCCTTGGCATGCTGATCCGGGCCGGGGCATCGAACCGAACCATGGTCTCCGCGCTAGGCATCGATATCCAGACCCTTTTCAGCCTGGTCTTTGCTCTTGGCGCAGTGCTCGCCGGCCTCGCCGGAATGCTGATTTCACCGATCACCGAAGCGTCGATCGGCATGGGCAACGAGATCATCATCACGGCGTTCGTGGTGATCATCATCGGCGGCATCGGCTCGATGAAGGGCGCATTCATTGCCGCCATCATCATCGGGCTGATCGATACGATGGGCCGGTCGTTTCTCGACGATCTGTTCAAGATCGTAATGAGCACGGAAGCCGCCGAAACCTCCGCCCCGGCTGTTTCGGCGATGCTGATCTATATCCTGATGGCCCTTATTCTCGCCTTGCGCCCGCAGGGTCTTTTCCCGCCCAAGGTGCGCTGAAAACGCGATGGCAAAGCACCGATCAGGCTGGCTCACCATCGCTGTATTGCTGGCGCTCGGCATCCTGCCGCCGATATTCCTGTGGAGCGGACAGGCGTTCTATATGGACCTTGCCACTCGCCTGGTCATCCTCGCCATAGCCGCCGTCAGCCTCAATCTCCTGCTGGGTTACGGTGGTATGGTTTCCTTTGGCCATGCCGCCTTCATCGGAATCGGAGCCTATTGCGTCGGGATTCCCTCCTATCATGCCACCTATGGCGAATTCGATGTGATTGCCACCTACAGCGGCTGGTTCCAGATCCTCCTGGCGGTCGCGGTCTCGAGCCTTTTTGCGCTGATAACCGGGATGATCTGTCTGCGCACCAAGGGCGTCTATTTCATCATGATCACCATGGCGTTCGCCCAGATGGTGTTCTACCTGTTTGTGTCGCTCGAAACCTATGGCGGCGATGACGGGCTGGTCATCGACACCCGTTCGGAGCTGCCACTCGTCAATCTTGACGACCCGTTGCAGATGTACCTGCTGTGTTATGCTTCGCTGATCGCAACGATACTGATCGTGCGCACCATCATCCACTCGCGTTTCGGTATGGTTCTGCAGGGTGCCAAGGACAACAACGAGCGCGTCGTCACTCTCGGATACAACACATATCTCTACCGGCTGACCGCCTATGTGATTTCGGGCGCGCTTTGCGGATATGCCGGCGCGCTTCTCGGCAACTTCACCACCTTCATCTCGCCGGAGATGATGGATTGGACACGCTCCGGAGAATTGATGTTCATGGTGATCCTGGGCGGTGCCGGCACCACCTTGGGGCCTGTTCTGGGTTCGATGATCTTCATCCTCGTCGAAGAGGTGCTGTCGCACTTCACCATCTACTGGCATCTGCCGTTCGGCATCATGCTGATCGTCATCGTGCTGTTCATACGCGGCGGCCTGATGGGCCTCGTCACCGGCAGGACCAACTGACATGACGGCCCTGTTGCAGATCTCCGGACTTCAAAAGCGATTTGGCGGCGTCAACGCGACCGACAATGTCGATCTCGAGGTCACGAGCGGAGAATTGCACGCCATCATCGGACCCAACGGCGCCGGCAAGACAACATTGATCTCCCAGCTTTCCGGTGCATTGAAACCCGACAGCGGTTCGATCGTCTTCGCCGGCCGCAATATCACGTCGACGCCTGCCCACGCCCGGGCGCGGCTTGGCATAACCCGATCGTTTCAGATCACTTCGCTGCTCATGTCGATGTCGGTTCTCGACAATGTCGCCCTTGCCGTGCAGGCGCATGACGGTCATTCGTTCCGGTTCATCCGGCCGGCCCGCAAGATCGCGCATTTGCGCAAACAGGCCATGGAGGCACTGCATCGGGTCGGCCTGCAAGACCGCGCTAACGACCCCACCGTGGCCCTGTCGCACGGCGAACACCGCCAGCTTGAGATCGCAGTGGCGTTGGCTTCCGAGGCGGAGCTGATGTTGCTTGACGAACCGATGGCGGGGCTGGGTCCGGAGGAATCGGCAAAGATGGTCGAATTCCTCGATGCGCTGAAGGGTCAGCGGACGATCCTGCTGATCGAACACGACATGGA
>JAJFHT010000370.1 GCA_021775495.1 Hyphomicrobiales bacterium
ATACAACGATTTTCGTCGATCCCGGACTTGTCGCGCGGGTCGACACGTTCGGCAATCTGATCATCAGGAAAACGGAGGAACAGAGTTGACCGACAAAACAATTGCACCTGAAACAACAGCGCTGATGATCGTCGATCTCCAGAACGATTTCCTCGATCCGCTAGGGGCCTATGGCCGCGCCGGCGTGTCGTCGCCAGAGATCGCTGCCTTGCCCGACCGCGTCCTTCCGGTTGCCAATGCCATGCGGTCCTGCGGCGGCTGGATCGTTTCGACCCAGTTCACCCTGGTGCCCGGCAAGAACGGCGAACCGTTCATCTCCCCTCACCTGAAAAAGCTGCGGCCGTTTCTGGGCGCGGGCGATTTTGCGCCCGGTTCCTGGGGCCAGGCGCTAATCGATCGTCTGCAGCCGGCCGATCTGTCCGTCGAGAAGGTCGCCTATTCGGCATTTTACATGAGCCGTCTTGAATGGATCCTGAAAAAAGCCGGCTTCGAGACGCTGGTGTTTTGCGGAATCGTCACCAATGGCGGCGTTGCCACCACGGCACGCGACGCCCATGTCCGTGATTTCCACACGATAATTCTTTCCGATGGCTGTGCCGGACACAGCCCTCAGGTGCACGAGAACACCATCGCCGACCTGTCGACGATCTCGGAAGTCACGACCTGCACGGAAATGACCGCGCGGCTCGGAAGACTGTAGAAGCATGGCAACGGTTCGACCCGTATCGGAAATGGCCGCTTCTGCCGAAACCGGCGTGGTGGTGATCGGAGCCGGCGCCTGCGGACTAACGGCCGCTCTTCGCGCGCGGGAGGCTGGTGCGGAAGTGATCCTCATCGAGCGCGATGCCTCGCCCAGCGGTTCGACCGCGATGTCGTCGGGATTTGTTCCCGCCGGCGGAACCCGGTTTCAGCAGGCAATGGGCATAGACGATACTCCAGCCATGTTTTCCGCCGATATTCAGAAGAAAGCTGCGAACGAAGCCGTGCCTGCCCTGGTGGACCTTGCGACCCGAACCATCGGACCGGCACTGGAATGGCTTGCCGACCGGCATGATGTGGATTGGCTGGTTCTGGATGATTTCCTCTATCCCGGGCATTCGCGGCATCGCATGCATGCGGTGCCGGAAAAGACCGGTGAAGCCTTGCTGGCACGCCTGCTCGCCGCTGCTGAGACTTCAGGTATACCCATTCTGACCAATGCCCATGCCGACACGATGTTCGTGGATGACAATGGCAGCATTGCGGGCATCTCGATCAACCGGCCCGATGGCGGCACGGAGAACATCGCCTGTTCTGCGGTTGTGCTGGCCTGCAACGGTTTCGGCGGCAATGCCGACATGGTTGAAAGGTTGCTGCCCTACATGAAAGACGCGCCCTATTACGGCCACCTCGGGAACCAGGGAGACGCGCTTTTGTGGGGAGAAGCGCTTGGTGCAAAAACGGCCTGTCTGGAAGCTTGCCAGGGGCATGGTTCGCTGGCTCACCCGCACGGTGTTCTCATCACCTGGGCGCTGATGATGGAAGGCGCGATCCAGGTGAACCTCAAAGCGCAGCGGTTTTCAAACGAGCATGTCGGTTATTCCGAACAGGCTGTGCATGTTCTGGCGCAGCCGGAACGGATCGCCTGGAATATTTTTGATCGGCGTCTGAATGAGTTTGCGATGGAGTTTCCCGATTATCGCGACGCGGCCGCTGCCGGCGCGATCGTCTCCGGTGAAACACTTGAGGAACTCTCAAAAAAAACCGCATTGCCACTCGAAGCACTCCGATCGACGCTTGCACAGGTCGCTGATTGCCAGGCGGGGAAAGCCGACGATGTCTTCGGCCGCGATTTCACCACAAAACCCGGGCTTCAGGCGCCCTATCATGCTGTCCGTGTAACGGGCGCCCTGTTCCATACGCAGGGCGGACTGATGATCGATGATACGGCTCGCGTGTTGCTTGAAAACGGTTCGGCGGTACCGAACCTTTTTGCCGGCGGCGGGGCGGCCTGCGGCGTTTCGGGAAACAACATTTCGGGCTACCTGTCCGGCAACGGGCTTCTGACGGCAATCGCCTTCGGCTGGATTGCCGGACGTGCGGCAGGCAGCACCAGTTGAAAGTTCGGGATCTCCGGTAACCATTCCCGTTAAGCACATGAGCAGATCGTGTGCCCCGGGGCCTTTGGTTAACAATTTGTTACTGATAGTTTGCCGCCAGTGGCAACCCTCGAGACCAATATGACAGAAGTAGTCGCTTCGCAGTACCAGCGCGCGGACCCGTACAGTTCGACCAAAACCATAGAAAGCAGGTTGAGAGCGCGCAGGTTCGCAATCTTTCGTCCGATGCTGGAGGCGGCATTGCAGGAAAAGGAAACCATCGAGATCGTCGATCTCGGCGGAACCGAAACCTATTGGAACATCGCCCGGGAATTTCTACAGGCCCACAAAGGCCGAATTCGCATCACGCTGGTCAATCTGGAACCGATAGAGGTTGCCGATCGCGATCTCTTCCACACTGTGACGGGTGATGCATGCGATCCGTATCTGTTCAAAGACAATGCATTCGATTTTGTTCATTCCAATTCAGTGATCGAGCACGTCGGCGATTGGGAGTGCATCGAAAAATTCGCAAATAATGTTCTACGGCTCGGCAAACGCCACTATGTGCAGACCCCGAACTACTGGTTTCCACTTGAACCGCATTTCCGATTTCCCGCATTCCAGTGGCTACCGGTTTCCGTGCGCACCTGGATGCTGACCAGGTGGAATCTTGGATTTTTCTCCCGGGAAGCTGATTGGAGCAGTGCATCTGAAGTAATCGACAGCATCAACCTGCTGAACAGCCGGCAGATGGAACAGCTTTTTGCCGGATCGGACGTGCGGCATGAATGGCTCTTGGGCATGCCAAAATCCGTGCTTGCGATGGGCGAAAGCTACAAGGCAACGCACCTGACGACCATCCGCCACGACCGCCAGCCGGCTAATACGCCCGGTCTGGCTCCGACCCTGTCGGACACTCGGCACAGCCAGCCCGCCAGAAAATCCTCGACCGCCTGACGTTTCACCTCTCAGTTCTGTCTGAGATATCCCACTGAACCGGCAAGTTGAGCACGCCGCGGAAGGCCCAGCCACCGACCCGGACGGGCTCGTCCGCTGAAAGACGCAACCCATTCAGACGCTTGAACAGGCTGGGCAGTGCCACATGGGCCACCAGGGCCTTCGAGGCCCAGGCCCCGGCGCAAAAATGCGGTCCGGCGCCGAACGCGATGCTTTTCGAGACATCCCGGTCCAGATCAAAACGCTCCGGTTCGCTGTGATACGCCTCATCGCGGTTGGCGGAACCGAACATGAAAAAGACCCGGTCTTCCGGATCAAGCCGGATGCCGTCGATCTCGTACGGTTTGGCGACACGACGCGGCGACATGCCGATCGGCGAGACCCAGCGGCAATACTCCTCGAACACTTGCATCCAGCCGATCTCCCCGGACTGCACTTTCGCCAGTTGATCCGGGTGAGTAAGCAATGCCCAGACCGTGCCGGCAATGGCGTCACGCGGTTCGTTCTGACCGCCGCTGATGGCCAGCTTGATATTGGCACGGATGCTGTCCATCGGCATGCCGGCCTCAAGCATGACGCTGAGCAGGCTGAGATCCGGGTCCTTTCGGACAGTCGGAAGCATGTTGTCGATCGCCGCATCGATCCCCGTGGTGGCGGCGTTGCAGCACGCTTCAACATCCGGATCGCCAGCATAGTTGGCGATGCCGTCGATCATGCCCTGCGA
Organism: Hyphomicrobiales bacterium; assembly: GCA_021775495.1. Lineage (GTDB taxonomy): Bacteria > Pseudomonadota > Alphaproteobacteria > Rhizobiales > Rhizobiaceae > JAJFHT01. The sequence goes on from JAJFHT010000370.1 coordinate 3,763, forward strand.
CCAGGCATCCATGTCCTCGAACCGCATATTGGTGAGCCCGGTGATTGCCTTGAGGCCTTCGGCCGACAGGCGCAACGCATAGGACGGGCAAAGATCGGCAGTGCCCAGCGGCTCGAGTTCGTCAAGGATCCGGTCGGCGGCCACTTGAAACAGGGCGGTCCAATGATCGCGCACCGTTTTCGGCGAGACAGTCGGGAAAATCATCTTGCGCTCCGCAAGATGTTCATCGCCGTCCTTGCGCATCATATTGTGGCCCATCAGCTTGTTCATCAGCCCGTCCGGCTGGTGCGAACTGAAGACATCGATCATTTTTTCGCAGACAAAGATGTCATCGCGCCGGGTGAACAGCGTGCTGCCAAGCTGGGGAACGTAGGCAATCGGCGCTTCGGCCCGCATCCGCGCCAGCGTTGGGTAAGGGTCGGCCCAGAACTCGGCAACATCAATGTTAAACTGCGGCGCTGTCGTCATTTTACCTGCCCTGGATCATTTTTCCTGCGGGCTGTGATAGTGACGCATGAAAAGACCTGCAGGCAAGCCGCGATCCGGGAAATATCAGCGACACGCCCCTGGTCTTTCTGGCGGGGACCAATGGCATGATGCAACATCGGGACAATATGCGTGAGTGACCGGGGCGCGCCTGCCGGTCATGTCGCAATGGCCAGTTCAGTCGGAATCTATGCGATCGGCATTGTCCTGCAAAAACAACTTGCGCTGACATTACCCTTCGCGCTGATCGCGTTCTGGCAGTTCAGCATTTCCGCAGCCGTGCTTTGGGCTCTGTCACTGTCGATCTCGCGTCAGCTGGGACTGAAGACCACGCACCTGATTGCGGGGCTTGTGTGGGGAGTGATCGCTCCCGGCGCCTCTCTGATGATCAACATGGTCGGTGCCCGGACCACGGACGGCGTCACCATGATGATGATCTGGGGTCTGCTGCCTCTTGTTGCGCCGCTGATCGGTCCGCTTTTTATCGGTGAACGTTTCCGCCCCATCATCGTTTTTTCTGCTGTCCTCGCGATCAGCGGCGTCTGGGTCGGGGTGGGCGACCGCACAGCGCTCGGATGGAGCACAGCGGGCGGGCCGCCTCTGGTCGCGACAGCTGTTCTGATGGCCGGCTGCGGTCTCGTGCTCGGGCGATGGCTCAATCGCGGCGATGTTTCATGGCACCGGTTTGCCGCGCTTCAGATCACCGGCGCCGCCCTGGTGGCGCTTCCGGTGTGCGCTCTCGGCCCCGGCCTTTCGCCTGAACCTCTTGCAAACAGCGGGGCTCTGGAAACCCTGGCCTACCTGGTCATCGGCATGACCGTGCTCAATTTTCTGGTTTTCAACTTCGCGCTTGCCCGAATTCCGGCGACGTGGGCATCGATCTACACAGCCTTCAACGCCCCGTTCGGCGCGATCGCCGCGCTGCTGATCCTGGGCGACGTGTTGCGAACCAAAGATGTCATGATGATCCTGATCGTCACGTTCAGCGTAGCCCTGCCGCATTACGTGGAATGGCGGTCCAACGCCACCCGGCGGAGATAAAGGCGAAGAAACGCAATTCACCGTTATCATAGGAACGGCGATCTCAATCGTTCCGATGCAGTGCTCCGTTTCAAAAATCCGAATCCCTACGGCCGCAACGCATCTTTGCGGTGATCACTTTATGTTACGACACAAAACATCCGTTTCCACAGCGCGGAAATCCTCTATAGTTCACCTGTGAATCTTTGGCGGTGGGCTACTCCATGATTCTTCCAGAATACGCATATCTGGCGCTCGTCCCGCATTCCGGGCGCGGACAGATCATAAGAAAACCATAAGAATGCGGTGGTTTGCAATGATGGCATTGCTGACACTGGTCGGCTGTACGCGCGTCGAATTGCCTGCACTGGGCGCCCAGAATCCCATGCGATTTGCAGCCGAGGAACTTGGCCAGGCCGAAAAGCTTCTGGTTTTGATCCCGGGAGCATTCGCTTCGGTGACCCTGTTTGGCGAGAAAGCCAGGTGGCAAAAAGCCGGTTACGGCGTGGTCGAATACCGCTTTCCCGGGCTGGACGGACTGCCTCTCGACCACCGGCTGGCGGTTGACAGTGCAGCCGATCAGATTGCGCTACTGATGCGAACGCAACCTGACAAACCCTTGCATTTGCTGGGTTATTCCACTGGTGCGGCCATTGCCTTTGCGGCAGCGGAGAAACTGGAAAACCGCAAAATCAAGATCGCAGCGCTCTCATCGGCGGTGCCCTATCCCGCTACCCTGACGACCGGCCTGAACGGCGCCATGGATATCATCGCCGCTGCCGTTCGCGCGCGCTCTGTAAACCCGCAGAAAGTCTGGCTGAGCTACTACGAAACTTTGCTCTTTGGCCGCAAGGGACTGCGAAACCCGGCGCTTCAGGATGAAATTGCCCGCTTCCGGGCCGCGGCGGAAGGCAGGCTCTCCGCCCCAAGCTCTGAGCTGAGCAGCGCGCATTCATCAGGTGTGCGCAACTGGAGACCAAGCTTTACCACCGGAAACGCCCAAATCCGTTTCTTTCACGGAGAGGAAGATCCGGTCATCACGAGGGGCCAGATCAAACGGTTTGCGGCACGTATTCCTGGCGCGCAAATCCACGGCTACCCGGATCATGGACACCTACTGTTTCTGACCGCGCCCGACGTTTTCGACGATGTGTTGCAGTACTTCGAGGAATGAGCCGGCAGCGGTTCAATGTGCTGACAATTACTCTATGCCAATCTTTTTGCGACGACATACCTGCTCGGCGGCGCGACGGGGTGGTTTCCGGTTTCCAGGATCTTGAAGCCGGCTTTGGTGATGTGGCTTTCAAGTTCGGTGATTTCCATGAACTTCACAAAGGGTGCCATTCCGAACATTTGCATCAGCGGCAGAGCCCACAACATCATGCGAAACTTGAAAGGCAATCCCTTGCCCGGTTTGCAGACGGTTTTGGAGATGAAATAGCCACCGGGCTTCACCAATGCACCGAACCGTTTCATGACTGCAGGTGTATCTTCCAGCAGGTGTATGAGATTCAGCGCCAATACGACGTCATAGGTATCCTTGCCGATTGACGGGTCGAACATGTCCGATGCTACGAAATCGACATTGGCGATGTCCTGTTCCTGTGCTTTGCGCTTGGCGATGGCGATCATGTTGCCGGACAGGTCGTTTGCTGTGATGTGGGCCACGTTGTCGGCCAGCAGCAATGCCGTGGACCCTGTGCCGCAGCCGACTTCAAGAACATGGTCGCCTTCGCGCAGATAAGATTTTGTGCGCCCCAGCGTGTATTCGTACGAATCCATGTCACTGATGGGAGATTTGGCGTATTTCTCTGCTGCGCTGTTCCAGAATTTCAGTGCGTCCTGCATCTTGTCGTCCTCTTGATTGCTCTTGTCGTTCCGGCCATCCCGCTACAGATGCATATATGGATGCGTGAATGAGAAACAAATTGCCATTTTGTGTTGAACAATTATACAAAAATGCATGGATTGGCAGCATGTATCGTTTGACTGGAACCAGGCCCGCGCGTTTCTGGCGACCGTGGAAGAGGGTTCACTTTCTGCAGCAGGCCGTGCCCTGGGGCTGACCCAGCCCACATTGGGACGGCAGGTCACGGCGCTCGAGCAAGCGCTTGGCATCGTATTGTTCGAGCGGGTTGGGCGGTCGCTGGAACTGACTGCATCGGGCGTTGAACTTCTGGAGCATGTGCGGGCCATGCGCGATGCGGCAAACCGAATTTCGCTGACCGCTTCCGGGCAATCGCAAACCATCGAGGGGACGGTCTGCGTTACCGCTTCGGACCTCTTTTCGGTCCACGTCCTGCCACCTGTCCTCAGGCGCCTGCAGGAACTGGCGCCCCGGCTCAACATCGATGTTGTGGCGGCCAATGAAATCCGCGATCTGCAGCGGCGCGAAGCGGATATCGCCATTCGCCACGTCCGGCCGGAACAGCCCGAATTGATCGCCCGTCTGGTGACGGAAATGAAGGCCTATTTCTACGCATCCTCTTCCTATCTGGACCGGCGCGGACGGCCAGCCACCAAAGGTGACCTGACCAGCCATGAATTCATCGGGCTTGGGGATGTGGAGCGGATGATTGGCTATATGGAAGAATTCGGACTGCCTCTCACCCGGCAGAACTTTCGTGTCAATTCAGAGAACGGCATCTTCGCCTGGGAACTGGTGCAGCAGGGGTTTGGCATCGCTCCGATGCCGACGATCATAGCTGACAGGACCGAGAGTGTTGAACGCCTGCTGCCGGACATGGAGCCATTCGTCATCCCGGTCTGGCTTACCACTCACAGAGAGCTGCATTCCAGCCGCCGCATCCGCCTGGTGTACGACATTTTGGCAGAGCATTTGTCGGGAGACATGCGCGATGGCGCAGCGCTCTAAGTATCAGTTCTGACGCCTCTCCAGGTGTTCCATTGTGTTTTGCAGATTACCGTGGAGTGAGCCTGGCGAATATTCCTCGTGCTGGCCCACGTGGATTCGGATCAATCCGTCAGCGGTCCTGTTTGGATGCGCAGTCTATGTCTCCGGAATTAGCTCTAAACCGTGTCCTCGGTGTGCTTCCCGAGAGATGGGTGACAGTTTGTTCCGGACACATAGGTTACACTTTTGGCCCTTTGCAAGGAGACGCAAGGTGCCTTGGAAGGAGTGTAATCAGATGGATGAGCGGCTCAAATTCATTGCGCGTCTGCTGGACGGGGAGAAGATGGCGGTGCTGTGTCGGGAGTTCAATATCTCTCGCAAGACCGGTTACAAGATCCTCAAACGTTATAATGACTGTGGTGTGCATGGTCTGACCGATCGCTCCCGGCGGCCTTACCGGCAGGCCAATCAGTTGCCGATGCAGATCGAGAAGCAGATTGTGCGCCAGAAGCGGGAGCGGCCGAGCTGGGGCGCGCCGAAGATCCGGGAGAAGCTGAGGCGGCTTTATCCGGATGTGCACACGCCGGCTGTCAGCACGGTGCATGCGGTTCTGGACCGTCATGGGCTGGTCAAGCGCAGGGGAAGGCGCCGCAACAAGGCCAAGGGTACAGCGCTGTCGCCAGGCGGCCAGCCCAATGATCTGTGGTGTGCTGACTACAAGGGCGAGTTCCAGCTTGCTGACAGGCGTTATTGCTATCCGCTGACAATTACGGATCATGCCAGCCGCTATCTGATCGCCTGTGACGCTCTGCATACCACCAAGGAGGTCTACGCATTCACGGTTTTTGAACGTGCTTTCAAAGACTTCGGCTTGCCCAAGTCGATACGAACCGACAATGGCGTGCCTTTCGCCAGCCCCAATGCATTGTTCAATCTCTCCCGGCTCTCCGTCTGGTGGCTGCGGCTGGGCATTCAGATCGAACGCATCAAGCCGGGCCATCCCGAGCAGAACGGGCGCCATGAGCGCATGCATCTGACCTTGAAGCTTGAGGCGACCAGGCCGGCCGGCAACAACTTTCTGGAACAGCAGGGAACGTTCGATGACTTTGTTGATTGCTTCAACAACGAACGCCCGCATCAGGCCCTGGGCATGCAGTATCCCGCAGAACGCTATACATCCTCATCGCGCGCCTACGAGGGATTGCCGGATGTCGATTATCCGTTTCATGACAAGGCGGCTACGGTGACCACCTGCGGGCGGATCTGCTTCAACCGAAGGAAGATCAACCTCAGTCAGGTTTTTGCCGGACAGACCGTCGGCATCAAGCAAACCGAGGACAGGATTTGGCTCGTTAGCTTTATGGACTACGATCTGGGATACTTTGACGACGAGACATGCAGACTGGAACCACTTCAAAATCCTTTCGGACCAAAAGTGTTACCTATGTCTCCGGTATGAAACGTAACCTAT
>JAJFHT010000038.1 GCA_021775495.1 Hyphomicrobiales bacterium
AACCCGATGTCGTGGCCATCGAGCGTCAGCGCGTATGTGCGGGTGAATTCCTCCTGGGAACCCCTTGTCGCAATTTCCGCATAGAATTCCTGAGCGAAATCCTGCTGGATGACATCACTGTCAAACCTGCCTTCCCGCAAATTGCGGATTTCGCCGATGCCGTGGCGAATTTCATCGGGATCCGTCAACAGCCGCAATTGCGCCTCGCCGCTCTTCAGGAAACGTTTTTTCCGGCGGTCGAGATATTTGCGGAAGCTCCGGCCAAGCGCTTTTTCCCGCCATTGTGCGTAGGGCGCGGTCAGATGGACGGCGTGGGAACTGTAGACTTCCGCCTCAGCGCCACCGGAAAAAAAGGTTTGCCATAATGGCAGCGCGCTTTCGCGCACAGGTTTGATCCGCAGAATGTCGAAAGTCGGCAGAACATTGCGGACCATTGGCTGAATCTGTGCCGTGTCAACGGCTGAGTGGCTCCAACTGCGCCGGACAACCGGTGCGGCATAGTCACTGACGCCAAGGTCGGTTGCTTCCAGCAATGTCACGCCGGACAGGTTACGTCGTATCAATGGCAGGACAAAAACCGGTTTCCCGGTTTCACTATCCCGCCCCTCCACGATGACGGGTTCGGCGCCACGCTCATGCGCCAGGTGCCGGAAGAAAGCATCCATCCAAAGCGGATGTTGGAACGCCGTAGCGGTTGAGGCGCGGTAAAGTTCGGCGTAAGCGGGACTAGTGAAATCGTACTGGCGATGGCAGGCAACGGAAAGCTGATCCGCGGCCGGGACCGACTGCGACAGCTCAATTGCGTCGTCATTGCGGGCGGCGAAATCTGACATGGTCCGTCTATACAGGATGCTGCTTTCAAAACCCTTAAATGGCAACTTGATGGTGTCAGGTCGCGCGCCGCTTTGGACATGTCGCAAACAGGCGAAGGGCATCGGCGGTTTTTTTGTTTAGGTATAGTCGAATGCACTGCGTGACAGGCATTCGGCACCGCGAAAATCCGGCGACCAAATGGGGTCGGCCGTGAACAGCATATTTCAGGGATGACTGACATGAAAACGCAAGCTCGGGCCGTTGTTATCGGTGGCGGTGTCGTAGGTGTTTCGACGCTTTACCATCTTGCAAAAAAGGGATGGTCGGATTCGGTGCTGATCGAGCGCAAGGAATTGACGTCCGGCTCGACCTGGCACGCCGCCGGCCTGTTGCCGCTGTTCAATGTCAGCTACTCGGTCGGCCAGATCCACAAATACTCGGTTCGGCTCTACAATGAACTCGAAGCCGATACCGGCCTGAATGCCGGTTTTTCCAATGTATCCAACATCCGGCTGGCGCGGACCAAGGACCGCTGGGACGAGTACATGTATTATGCCGGCGTTGCCGAAACGATCGGCGTCCCGGTCAAGCTGCTGACACCCGAGCAGGTCAAGGAGATCTGGCCGCTGTGCAAGACCGATGATCTGCTCGGAGCGATCCAGCATCCCGAGGATGGCTATATCCAGCCAGCGGACCTGACCCAGGCGCTTGCCAAGGGCGCGCGCGACCGTGGCGCCACGATCTATCGCAACACGGCCGTGACCGCGATCGAACGTGACGGCGACGGATGGCTGATCAAGACCGACAAGGGCGATATCGCCTGTGAACACGTGATTTCCGCATCGGGTAATTTTGCCCGCCGTACCGGTGCGATGGTGGGGCTCAACGTTCCGGTGATCCCGGTCGAACATCAATACATCGTCACCGAGCCGCATCCCGAAATCGTTGAACGCAAAAAGCAGGGCCTGCCGGAAATGGGCGTTCTGCGCGAAAGCGATTCATCCTGGTATATGCGCGAGGAAAATGGCGGATTGTTGCTCGGTCCTTACGAGAAGGGCGCGCCGTGCTGTTACATGGACGGGCCGACTGACGATTCTGAATATGAGCTGTTTCAGGAGGACCTCGACCGGCTGATGCCGCATATCGAAACGGCGGTGGAACGGGTGCCGGCTTTTGCCGAAGTGGGCATCAAGAAGGTCTACAACGGTGCGATCGCATATACGCCGGATGGTTCTCCGATCATCGGACCTGCACCGGGCCTGAAGAACTTCTGGCTCAATGAGGGACATTCCTTCGGCGTGACCGCCGCCGGCGGTGCAGGATGGCAGCTCGCCGAATGGATTGTCGACGGCGAACCGACCATCGACATGATGGGGGTCGATCCGCGGCGGTTCGGTCCGTATGCCACCGAAGGCTATCTGAAAGAGAAGAACGAAGAAGCCTATGCGGCGGTTTTCACGGTCCACTATCCCGACGAGGAACGGTCGGCTGCCCGTCCTTTGAAATTGTCTCCCTGTTACAGCCGGATGAAGGATCTGGGGGCCGTATTCGGCTCGGTTTACGGCTGGGAGCGGCCCAACTGGTTTGCACCGGAAGGATATCACCTGAACGCCGAAGATCTGGCCCAGGACGATGTCCTGATGAATGAAAACCATGCCCCGGCCAACGATCAGGGCGTGATCCGGGAGAAATGGTCGTTCCGCCGCTCCAACTATTTCGAGCATGTCGGCAATGAGGTCAAAAACGTCCATGAAAATGTCGGCCTGCTCGACATGTCGGCTTTTGCCAAGATGGAGGTTTCCGGGCCGGGTGCACGCGATTGGCTCGACCGGATTTTCGCCAACCGCATTCCGAAGAAACGCGGCCGGATTGCGCTGTGCCATCAATTGACCGAGACCGGCGGCGTGCGGTCGGAATTCACCGTCTATGAATGGAAACCGGGACGTTTCTATCTGGTGTCAGCGGGCGCCTACGAGGCGCATGATCACGATGTGCTGGATAAACTGCTGCCGGATGACGGCTCGGTCACCCTGACGCCAATCACCCAACTCTACGGCGTTTTGGTGCTGGCCGGACCGAAAGCCCGTGACGTGCTGCAGAAACTGACACGCACCGACCTTTCCAATGATAGTTTTTCCTGGCTGTCAGGCAAGGAAATCAGCGTGGGAAAGGCGACCGCACACGCTCTCAGGGTCAATTTTGTCGGAGAGCTCGGTTGGGAATTGCATCATCCGATCGAACAGCAGAACGTGATTTTCGATCTGCTGATGGAAGCCGGCGCTGAGTTCGATATCAAACCGTTCGGGATTCGGGCGATGACGGCGATGGCGATCGAAAAGAGCTACCGGCTGATTCCCCGTGAACTCTCCATTGAGTATTCGGCTTGGGAATCGGGTCTCGACCGGTTCGTCCATCCCAACAAGGGCGATTTCATCGGACGCGATGCGCTGGTACGACAGCGTGAAGAAGGTCTTGGCTGGAATTTCGTCACGCTTGAAGTCCACGGCGTCACTGACGCCGATGCGCGCGGATCGGAGCCGATATACAAGGATGGCGTACTGATTGGTCGTGCTACCCATGGCGGGTATGGCTGGCGGGTCGAAAAAAGCCTTGTGCTGGCAATGGTCAAGCCAGAGCATTCAGCGGAAGACAATGAGCTGGAGATCAAGATCCTCGGTGATCTGTTCAAAGCGACGGTGATTGGCGAAGGCCCGTTTGATCCGGAGAATGTCGCGCTGCGGGCATAAGACGTTGATCGCGAACAGTTGAGCAAACTGTTCGCGGTTTGGCCTGTCCGGCTTGATCGCCCGGCGCTATGCTTCTTCGCATGGAACTGTCTCGGATGATCTTCGTTGGACTGTGTCTTGGCGTATTGGCCTTCCTGCCGACAACCGCAGAGGCGGCCGATGAGACTGTCGTCGATGTCGAACTGGCGCTGGCCGTCGATGTGTCACTGTCCATGTCCGTCGAAGAGTTGGAAATCCAGCGTGACGGATATGCATCGGCTCTGACCGATCCTGCGGTGCTGAACGCAATTGCCGATGGCGTTCACGGTAAGATCGCGGTGACATATTTCGAATGGGCCGGCGAGGGCACCCAGCGGGTCATTATCCCGTGGACACTGATAGCCGGGCGCAAGGACGCCGAATCCATCGCATCGATTCTTACGGCATTGCCTCCGCGGCTTGCGCGACGCACGTCCATTTCAGGAGCCATCGGATTTGCCGCTTCGCAATTCAAGGACAATGGCTTTCGCGGGCTGAAACGGGTGATCGATATTTCCGGTGATGGCCCGAACAATATGGGGCCGCCGGTTGAAACCGCACGCGACAACGCCACGTCGACCGGCATTACCATCAACGGCCTGCCGCTGATGACCAATGGCGGACTGATCAGTGCTTTCAACATCCCGGATCTGGATGACTTTTATACCGAATGTGTAATCGGCGGTCCGGGATCGTTCATGATGCCGGTCAATGACTGGTCTCAGTTTCCCGAAGCCATCCGCCGCAAGCTGGTGCTGGAACTTGCCGGACTGGACCAGGCGGGGTCGGATTCTCCGCGGTTGCTTCGGGTCGCCGCACGGGAACCATATGACTGCCTGATTGGCGAGCGGATGTGGAACAATCGCTCGTTTCTGTGGGATGATAATTGATAACGCGTATGTCCCTGCCTATGGGACAACGGCTGGAAAACGTCCGCATGGATTTGGAAAGACATACCAATAATGCAGCTGCGCAATATGTCAGGAAAGAAAACTAGTCGGGCCCTGTGATATTTAGCAATCGTGAAACCAAGGCCGCTTGATTGTGCGTTTGAGTCTTCCCGAACATTCGACGCAACTGTGTTCGCACCGTGTTTACTGAAACACCAAGCTCGTCAGCCGCCTGGGCCAACTCATGCCCGGATGCGAGATGTTCAGCCAAATTCAATTGTGCCGGAGTCAGCCCAAAATTGGCGGCGGCCTTTTCCAATCTTCCACGCAACAAAAACTCGTCATCAAAGGAAATCAACACTCGCTCCTGTTCGGTAACCACCCAACAAAATAGCGGGCGGCCCGCTCCATCTTCACCCAGGGGCACCACGCTCGCCTCGTCGCGCAGAAACCCACGAGGCAAGTTTGTCGCGAGACGTTCCCTGCTTTGTTTGATGGCGTTTTGAAGGCCTGTGTCGTAGGCTCTGTTTCGAGCTCTCGGTCGCAGTCCAGACACAATAAGACCCGGATGTGAGGCAAGACGTTCTCTCGCGAGAGCATTGATGCTGACAACTGTCCCATCCGCTTTCAGTTCAATGCGCGGAGCGTCCTCTCGTCCAACTCCCGGAACGACGACAATTACACAAACCAGTTTCCATGCGCCGTCAAACCGCTGAACAATCTTCGTTTCATGTGCAAATGGTTCAGCATGCATTCCCGGCATGTGACGCGTGGCAACCTGATCATAAGAGATCCAGGCCATGTCCGCCGACAACTGGATCTGAATGTTTTCCCAGCGAAGTATCTTTCTCGCATCAAAATCCTGAGGAAATTGCCGAAATCCCTCCTCAAACCTCGGCTTCAATTCTTCCCAGCCGGTGTGAGATCGTGTGCCGACATGAGGCCCTGAAAGAATGCGCCTAACTTCGGGTCCGTGATGCCAATGGTCCACGAACGCTTCGAAATCACCACGATAGTAGCTTTCGTGCTCAGAACGCAGAAAATCCAGAACCTCCTCTTCTTCATCGGAAAAAGGCATTGACCGGTCTTGCGCTCTGGCCTGTTTGTAACTCGGATAGTCCGAGTGACGTGGCATAAGATGTGTCTTCATCCTATACGGGCCGCCCCTGCATGGCCATCTTGTTGATCAACTTCGGATATTCGCCCTGCGCACCTGTCTGCGCGCGAAGCCGGGTCCAAATCGTGCGCAAGAATGAACGTCGTTTTTCCGCACGCAGGATGCTCTGCTCGAATGCCTCCTGATTGAACACAAACTGATTGTCAGGAAGGTGTTGTGCGGAGACAGCAAGGTTCAGGTCCATAACAATCTCCTTGATTGACGAACCCAAACCTAAACCGAAACCAATCAGCCCGTTGTCATCCGAACGCGTGACATGCGGAAGATCTTTCTGCGTGCACTCGGGTTTTGCAGGAACGGGAATTGCATTTGTAAACCTGCTCGCGGCTGGTTCCGTATGTCATGAGAGTAAATTCACATGACAGCTCAAAGGCAAACATCCCCGCATCCACTCAAGCCGATGGGTTTCCGGTCTACCTCAGTGCCTGGTGATGCAATTCGACCGCTCAATTTGCCCAATATATGCGGTCGCGGTTCTACGTCGGATCCGAATTCCCACCACAATAATGGCAAATCGACGATCAGAAGTCGGCAACGGTCAGCGTATACGGATTACCTCGGCCGCGAGAATAGGCCTTACGCGCGGCACTCTGGATCGAGCCACGGGCTGCGTCGAATGCAGTCAGACACTCGGACTCTGACTCCGCAGTCCTGCCAGATATCGACAACGCTTCAGCCTCGATAATGAACGGCACCTGGGCCATGTCATCATAGCCGGTGAAGCGGACAGCCTTGCGCGTTTCGTCGAAGCTGCGGCTCGGATTGGGAAACGTAAGTGTCATGGCTGGCAAACCGTGATCTTGCAGGCGTTCAAATTCGGTGACGACATTCTAATCTGTTCCTTCCGGCGTTTCTCAGTGCAAAGATTGAGGGCCAACATACCGCTGGTGGCATCCGATCGGCTGAGCCCGATCATGGCGTGACCAACAGCAAGTGCCGGAACGCCGGTAGCGTCGTGACCGTCAGTTCTTGCCCTTGCCGCGGTGGCTATTGGCGCTTGAAGCTTGGGTGACCTGGTTGCCGAACGAAACTTCAGGCTTTGGAGGCGTCTTTTTCTGCTTTGGTTTTCTGATCTCGCGATTGCTGCGTTTCTGTCCCTTGGCCATGACCGAATGTCCTTTCCATCAGATTCGCGCCTTCTCCGGACGGCGATACGGAGACCAGTTCCAGACTGTCTTGGGTGGCCACCCGTTCGTGTCGTTCGTCTTCGTTGCGGATGCGGTATTGCGGTGAATCGCCCCTCGGCGGAAGCGTAGCTGTGATGTTGTAAGACCCTGCAGGTAAAGCTGGCGATCCGAAACCGCCTTTGATCCGGACGGTCTGTCCGATTTCGAAAAGATGTGTTGAGGCGTCACGCCGGATCGGGCGGGCGTTGCGCCGCTGATTTTCAGGCGCGGTCATGATTGTTCCCGTCGGAATTCGCTCAGGGCATCCAGATTTGCAGGGGTGATCGGCACCATCTGGCGCGCCGGCCTCTGCTCTGCGATCGCGGGAAGATGTATGAAGGTATTGACGCGCCGCCATGCAAGTTGAGAAGCGGCTTCAATCTGTTCCTCGTCGTGATCAACTCGGTATTCTCCGGCCGGCTGAGGGCCGTTAACCCCAGACAACTCAAACTCGGATGAGAAGTGCACGATGGTCTGCCGGGTACGGCTGATCATGGCTGATGCCTTTTAAGTATGTCCGATGCTAGAGAGGAAGGAGTCCGTTTTTCCGTGTGCGATATGCACCTAGATAGAAGTTTTCACAAAATCTAGAAAAAGAAAAGTCATCCAGCAGGCCGGAAAAATAACTGGTCAATACTAACCAGAAAACTACGATTTACATATAATCACTCAAACCATCTTATTCAAGCCCCTAGATAATTAATGTAAAATGTTTGAAATAATGTGTTACAAGGGGAAACCGGCATGCGATCATGTGTGCCTGATCCGATGTTGATTGGACGAAATTATGCAAATTCCTGAATGGACGAAACCTGCGCTAACAGGCGCGGGAGCAGGCGCAATCGCCTTGGCTATCATAGGATTCAGCTGGGGTGGGTGGATGACCGGCAGCGCCGCCGCGAAAATGTCTAGCGAAGAATCACTTGCAGCCGTCGCCTCAGTCCTGACGCCTTATTGTGTTGAAAAGTCACAGATGGATCCCAAGTCGGTCGATATCCTGGCTGAATTCAACAAGGCCAGCACGTATCAGCGGCGAGGGATCGTTGAGAAAGCCGGTTGGGCAACACCCCTGGGTGCGGAAAAACCCGACCGTGGTCTTGCAGAAGCCTGCCGGATTGCGCTGACCAAAGATACCTAGAAGACAGGTGTTTTCAGCTAAGACTACGGAGCGGTTGCACCGAGCAAGCGGCTGAAAGACTGCCGCGAGGGAGCCTGAGAACGCCCAGTTCCCGAGGCAATCCCGGTATCTGCAACCTTGCGATGCTCGCGAGGTTGATCTGACCGCCGTTTGAGGCGGTGACGCTACATCTTCACAGGATGAGTTGGCGTGCTCTTTACTGTGTCCCAGACGAATACTGGGCCTGTGGAAATAACCAAACTTGCTTCCTCTTTGTGATGCACGTCGTCATCACGACAAAGAACCGCAATCGCTCGCTGGCGCGATCCCGCTGCCAGCGTCAATTGCCAATCAAAGGACCGATATGTCTTCCACTACACATCTCGAACTGCCGCATTCGTCCGGCCATGAAAATCGCCCTCCAGTCTTCGAGGACACAAAACAGCCGATACGGTTTCCGCCACGTGGCAAGCCTGAAAAATCCAAAACGGCAATCGTCTATTGCGAGGGCAATTTCGGCGCGGTTGATGGCAAGACAGCCAATGGGTTGGTCCGGCAATCGGAGAAGTATGAAATACTTTCAGTCATCGACAGCGAAAAGGCCGGTCTCAATGCTGGAGAGGTGCTTGGAGACGCACCGAACGCCATACCAATTTACGGCAGCCTCGCCGACGCGCTGGCGCACGCTGAAAACCTGCCTGACTATTTCATCTTCGGAATGGCGCCGTCGAGCGGCATGTTGTCTACCCGAGAGCGCGGCTTGTTGATTGAAGCGATGAGCCACGGGATGAATATCGTCAATGGGCTGCACGAATTTCTCAACGATGATCCGGTGTTTGCGGCGGCATGTGTTGCCAACAATGTCAGCATTCTCGATATCCGCAAACCTCGTGACAAAAAGGATCTGCGTTTGTTCAGCGGCCGGATTGCCGAGGTTACGTGTCCGCGTATTGCGGTGCTCGGCACAGATTGTGCAATCGGCAAACGCACAACGGCGACAATTTTGACCCGAGCTCTAAATGACCGGGGCGTCAATGCGGTGATGGTGGGCACGGGTCAGACCGGTTTGATTCAGGGTGCACGCCACGGCGTGGCTATGGACGCGATCCCTTCGCAGTTTTGCACCGGTGAATTGGAAGCGACCATCGTCGAGGCGTTCGAAGCAGAGAACCCCGATATCATTTTCATCGAGGGACAAGGTGCGCTTAGCCATCCGGCATTTTCAACATCGTCTTTCATTCTGCGCGGCAGTTGTCCCGATGGCGTTGTGCTCCAGCATGCGCCTGGACGTTCCAGCCGTTGTGATTTTGAGAAAATGCCGATGCCTGATCCGGGAAGCGAGATCAATCTGATTGAGACTTTTGCCGATACGAAGGTCATCGGGCTTACGATCAACCACGAGAACATGACCACTGCCGAAGTCGACTCGGCAATCGCTCAATATGAAAGCGAGCTTGGCATTCCGGCAACCGATGCGTTGACGAGGTCGCCCGATCATCTTGTGGAGATGGTTCTTGCGTCGTTTCCACAACTCAGGAAGAAGCTGACAGTCAGCATCAATTGACCACGCCGCGCCTTGAAATCGATCTCGCCAAAATCCAGCACAATGCTCACGTGCTCGTCAGTCTGCTTGGCACTCAAGGCATATCCGTTTGGGGTGTGACCAAAGCCATGATGGGTCTTCCGGGTATTGCTAAAGCACTGCTGGCTGCCGGGGTAAGCGGTCTTGCCGACTCACGCATCGAGAACATACAGACGATGCGCCTTGCCTCGGTAACAGCTGATATGATGCTTATCCGCTCACCGATGATCAGCCAGGCTGATCTGGTTGTAGGGGCGGCGGATGTCAGCCTCAACACAGAGCTTGACGTCATCTCGGAACTGTCCAAAGCCGCGTGCGCGATGAGGCGCACGCATGGAATTTTGCTGATGGTCGAGCTCGGGGATCTGCGTGAGGGCATCATGCCCGCCGACCTCGAGAGTGTCGTGCGGCAAGTGCTTCTCTTCCCCAATATCGCCCTCAAGGGCATTGGAACCAATCTGGCGTGCCGTTGCGGCGTAGTGCCGGACGCCGAAAATATGGGTGAACTATCAAACCTTGCGGATGCAATTGATGCGACATTCGGGCCTGTTCTTTCAGTGGTTTCTGGGGGGAATTCAAGCAACCTCAACTGGGTTCTTGGCGCCGCCGACACCGGCCGAATAAATAATCTCCGCCTCGGCGAATCCATATTGCTCGGCTGCGAGCCACTCCATCGCCAGGCGATCGAGGGACTCTATACCGATGCCATCACGCTCGTCGGGGAAGTGATCGAGTCGAAAACGAAGCCGTCAAGACCATGGGGTGAGGTTGCAGAATCTGCCTTTGGAGCCGTGGGTCCGCAGGCCGATACCGGAAGCATTTCTCAGGCCATAATTGCCCTTGGACACATGGACACCGACCCGGATGGTCTCACACCGCCTACCGGGATGAAAATTCTGGGATCAAGCAGCGACCATCTCATTGTGGATTCGGGCGGGAACCGTTTGTCGGTCGGCGCCGAGGTGGCATTCCAGCTCAACTACAGCGCCCTGATCCGCGCCATGGTTTCTCCCTTCATCGCCAAACGAATTGAACAAGGCAGAAGCGACCAAGATTTTTCAGCGCTTCAGTCACCGGGATTGGTTGCGTAACGCCGTCAGGCACTGCGACCGGACCGAAATCTGCTCTACCTGGCCCATCTCCCAAGAATCAACCCTGGTGCACTATCCAATTTACCCGCATATCCGGGCAACCGTTCGTTGCTCGGACTTGCGTACAGCCACCACCGGCAGATCCGCTCTCAAAACGCCGGGTGCATCGAGATTGATCTTTGCCCCTCGATTGCGCAGAAACCCGAGCATCGCTGCATTGTCGGCGGCAACTGTTCCACGCAGCGTGAAAATCCCGTTCTCCCGGGCCTGTTGCGCCAGTATCTGCATCAGCCGGCCGCCGAGGCCATGCCCCTGAAAGGCATCGGCAACTGTAATGGCGTATTCGGCGGTGCCTCTTGGCTCGGACAGTTTCACAAATCGCGCTTCCGCGACAAGTTCTTCGTTACCCGTTGACGTATCGACCGCGACCCAGGCGACGTGGTCCTGCTGGTCGACCTCACTCATGAAGCGCAGTTCATTGCCGTTCAATTCCAGCTTCGGCACAAGAAACCGCAATCTGCGTGACCGGTCCGACAGATTCTGCATGAAGTCACAAAAGAGGGGTTTGTCGGCCGGCAACACCGGACGAAGCGTTATCGGGTGTCCTTTGATCCACAGGGTTTCAAACCGGGGAAACAGGACGGCGTTTCGCTGACCCTTCTTCTTTCGCTTGTGAGGAATGCCTCTGCCATTTCCGACGGGGCCGCAATCGCTGCCTATTTCGTGGCTTTTGCCAAGGCCGGAATCTTCCTGCCAGGGTTTGCGGGCGATCTCGAAGTCTGCCTGGCTTGGCCGGATTGCCAGATCCTTCAGGCTGCGGTCGTCCAAATGCGCCAGTTGGCGGCGTTGACGCCGCCGCCGCCGCCAGGTCGCGCCGATCCTGTGTATTTCCGCCTGAAGACCGTCTACCGCGCGTTTGAGTTTGAAAATGATACCGTCGTGTACCGGTTTGTTTTGTTGGCTTGATGGATCGAATATCTGTTTTGACATTGGTGTCTCCACGGCCTCGTCTGACTTTCGCTATCGGGCTTATCCTGCCGGCAATACTGGTTCCGGATTTGCCGATTTCAGGAATTCGGCCGCTGCTTTGATGACTTTTTCTGTTCGCAGAATACGGTGATGGCCAAGCCCACTGGTGGTCATCAGTCTGGCGCCGGGCCAGGCCTCAACGAGACGAACTCCGTCTTCGTGCGGAACATCACGGTCGTTGAGGTCGTGAACAACCAGTAGCGGCGTATCGAGTTCGGCTGCCAGTGTGCTGCCGCGGCAAAGCTCAAACGGATAGTCGTAACGCTTTTCGATCCGTGCCTGGGTCCGGCGGGCAATGGCATCACCGAAGCCGAGAAAACGCCCGATGCGATAAAGGTAGTCGCCGGGATTTTCAGGCGGCGCGACATAGACCAGTTTTTGAACCGATAGACCACGCGACAGGGCGATCGTCGAGGCGGCGGTGCCAAGCGAATGGGCAACGATCGCATGCACCGGTCCGATGGCAGCAGCGACGTGCTCGATTGTCGTTGCCACTTCCGGCAGGCTTGAGCGATTGCCATCCGCCTGACCATGCCCGGGCGCGTCGAACGCGACCACCTGAAACCCCTTTTGGACAAGAGCCTGGGCAAATCCCGCCATCTGGCTGCCGCGGCCCGACCAACCATGGGCCAGAAGCACCACCGGGCCATCGCCCCAGATGTACAGGGGCAGTGACCGCTGTTCATCGAATTGCAGTTTGCTGTGCTTGGCCTCTGCCAGCCACTCGGTCTCTCGTTTTGGTGTCGGAAACCGCCGTGGGGTCAGGAAAAGCCTTTCGAACCAGCGGGCCGCCAGCGGCGGTGCAATGGTTGCGGTTGCTCGGCTGAGCAGTCTAATTGCACGAACGGTCGTACTATTCTTCATCGTCTTTCATCCCTGCCTGACGGCCCGGTTGACCGGGCGTGTCGCGGTTAAACCTTCTGAGCTCTCTTGATGATGTCGTCGAATGCCCGGTTTGCTCTCTGACGCGCATCGTCGCGCTTCATCAGCCGGGCATATTGGTGATAGGCGAGCTGGATGGACCAGAAATCGAACGCGAACTGGTCGACATCGAGATCGTCGCGAAAATGGCCTTCCTCGACGCTGATACGTGCTGCCTTGGCGATCGATCCGAGCACGTCCTGAAAGTGCGAGACCACATTCTCGCGCACCGGACCGTCACGGTCATCGAATTCAAATGCCGCAGAAATAAACGGACAGCCGCCACTGAATTCTCCATCGACCCAGTCGAGCCAGAAATCGAACAATGCCTGTACCCGGGGGAGGCCGCGCGGCTTGGAGAATGCCTGTTTGACCAGAAAGCGTGTGAGCCGTTCAGCGGCGGAATCCAGCACCTGGCGCTGCAATTCTTCTTTCGAGTCGAAATGCGCATAAAGTCCGCTTTTCGACATGCCGACACGCTTTGCCAATGAGCCAATCGTCAGCCCCTCAAGGCCGATCTCGCTCGACAGGTCGAGCGCCTGCCGCAATATTGTATCCTGCGTGCTAATGCCCTTGCTCATGAACGGATAATAGTACGACCGTTCGTTTTTTTCAAGTGCGGCCGAAACAGCAGGCAGGAATCCTCTTATGCACTTTGTGAAACCCTATGCCACCAGCAGATGCTTGCGCTCAGCGCGTTCCTGCTGGGGTGAGCGGCCATAGAGCTCGCGATAACATTTTGAAAAGTGCGAGGCCGACACAAATCCACAGGCGACCGCGACTTCAACCACCGGCATTGATGACTGGATAAGCAGGTGACGGGCGCGATCAAGCCGGATTTCCAGGTAATAGCGGGCAGGGGAGCGGCCCATTTCCTGCCGGAACAGGCGTTCGATCTGGCGCCGCGAAAGGCCGACATGATCGGCGATTTCCAGCAGCGAAAGCGGTTCGGCGAGATTGGCCTCCATCAGTTCGATAATGCTCAGAACCTTTGAGTTCTGCACGCCCAGCCGCGCCCTCAGTGGCAGCCGCTGACGGTCCGACGGGTTGCGGACCCGGTCTGTCAGTACCTGCTCGCAGATGCTGTTGACCAAATTGTCGTCGTGATCGTCACCGATCAGATTGAGCATCATGTCGAGCGCCGCCGTGCCGCCGGCACAGGTATAGACATTGGAATCGACCTCGAACAGATCGGCGAAGACTTCGGCTCGCGGAAAAGCCTCGGCAAAACCGGGCAGGTTTTCCCAATGAATGGCACACCGCCGGCCGGACTGAAGGCCGGCAGCGGCCAGGATATGAGCGCCGGTGCACAATCCGCCAACCGCAACACCGCGATTATATTCCTCACGCAGCCAGGCAAAGACCGATTTGTTGGCGAATTTTTCCACATTGATGCCCGAGCAGACGAACAGCATGGACGGGCGTTCGGCACCGGTCATGTATTTGCGTTCGTCCTCGAGCGAAGAATCGACCGCGCACTCAACCTGGTTTGATGCCGCGACCGGTTTGCCGTCGGTCGAAGACAGGCGCCACTTATAGGCGTCATATCCCAGCATCCGATTGGCCAGCCGTAACGGTTCGAGCGCCGTCGCAAAGGCAATCATGGAAAAGTCCGGGACAAGAAAAAAAACGAATGAACGCGGGTTGGCGGCTGTTCCGGTCACCTGCATCTCCCTACATCACGCGGTGTATCCGCGGCTGTTTCGATTTTTCCACGAAAAATCGAAAGCGCAATTCACGCGGTGCGTCAACTGTTAATGACAACGCCGGTCAACTACGTTTGCTGTTTCTCGCTGGGAATGCAGTGCTGGAACAACATATTGAATGCTACCGGGACACAGAATCATATGTTCAAAATCAATCCGCCGTGGCCCGGGGAGTGACCACGGCGGAACCGGTCTTGGGAGGAAACCGGGGGTTATCGCCAGCCGATATCCTTGCGGATTTCAGCCGGGAGGTCTTCGATGATGTGCCGGGTGTGGTTTTGTCTCACCTGGGCACGTTTGCGCTCGACCTGCCGTTGCAGGCCGTCAACAATGCCTGCGATCGTGTCGGCGAGGAAAACCTGGACGGGGCGGGTATTATTTTGTCTGGTCATTTTCTTCTCCTTCATTGTCGCCGGCCGCGGCGCTCACCGCGGCCTGTGATTGCTAATATGATGGACGCCCTTGATTCAATCAAACGAATAGATATGATGACTGTGTTCAATTTATTTGAAGGGTTTGCCGATGAATATTTCCCTGCAGCATCCGCTGCCCATGTTGGAACTCGATGTGCTGAGAACATTTGTCGCCATCGCGGAGACAGGGTCGTTCACTTCGGCTGCGAACCTGGTGTTTCGTACGCCATCCGCGGTTTCCATGCAGATCAAGAAACTCGAGCAGGTGCTTGGGCGATCTCTGTTCGAGCGTGATGCGCGCTCGGTGTCGTTGACGGCAGACGGCGATCTGTTGCTAACCTATGCACGGCGGCTGCTTGCACTCAATCGGGAAACGGTTTCACAATTCATCGCACCGGATGTCAGTGGTATTGTCCGGCTCGGCGCGCCCGACGATGTCGGCGAACGGGTGCTGCCAACCGTATTGAAGCGCTTTGCGGAAACCCATCCCGCCATTTCGGTGGACGTGCTGATTGATCAGAGTTCCGATCTGTCGCGTCGTTTCGACGAACAGCGCCTCGATATCACTCTGGTGACCTGTAACGACAAGACCAACAGCCACCCGGATCTGGAGGTGGTCTTGACCGAACCCATAGTCTGGGCGGGTTTGAAAGGCGGGTGCGCGCATTTGCAGGATCCGTTGCCGGTTTCCATGTGGGAGGACGGTTGCGCCTGGCGCGCTGGCGCGCTGGCAGCGCTCGATGCGGAAGAGCGAAGCTATCGCGTCGCTTATATGAGCGCCCATACGGCCGGACAACGCGCCGCCATCCTGTCCGACCTTGCGGTGGCGCCGCTTCCGCAATCCTGCGTTGACGAGAAACTTGCAATACTCGGGCCTGCCGATGGCATGCCACGAATTGGCAATTATCATCTGGGAATGCTGCTGCGAACCGATGCGCCGCCGCATGTCAAAGCGGTGGCCGACCATTTCCGGGCGACTTTCGACGATTTCAGGCGAACCGGCAGCTATTGATCAACCGTTTGTCGCTGTCCGGTCAGGAACGTCCGGGCCGGCTGCCGCGTTCCGCGCGCGACCTGCGGCGCGGTCGCGTATCGAGCGATCCATCGGCTTCTACCGGCTGCCGGCGTTCCGGCAGTTTGACTGCGGCGGAAAGACGGGGAAATGGATCCACCTTGTTCGGCAGCGCCATGGCGTTGACGAAATGCTCCTGGAACTTCGGCTCCAATGCGGTTTCGATCTTGTCGATCACCCGCACGGTGTCCTCGATCTCGCGTCGGTGTCCGCGGTTGAGAAGTGCCATCTGGGCGCCGGTTCCAGCTGCGTTGCCGACCGCAGCGACATGATCCAGATCGCAATCGGGAATGAGCCCCAGGACCATCGCATATTTGGGATCGATGAACGAGCCGAAGGCACCGGCGAACCGGATGCTGTCGATCGTATCGGCGTTCTGTTTTTCCATCAGCAGCTTGATGCCGGCATAGAGTGCCGATTTGGCCAGTTGGATGGCGCGAACATCGTTCTGTGTGATGGTGATTCTGGGGTGACCATCATGCAGGACGTAGGAAAACGTGCGCCCGTCAGCGATGATCCGGGCTGATTTTTCCGCCAGGGCGCCATCCACAACACCATCCTCGGAGATGATGCCGGCGAGATACATTTCGGCGATGACTTCGATGATTCCGGACCCGCAGATGCCGGTGATGCCACTGTTTCGCGCTTTCTCCGCAAATTCCGGCGCATCGGACCATTCTTCCACTCCGATTACACGGAAAATTGGTTCGAGTGTTTCGGCATCGATCCGGACACGCTCGATCGCGCCGGGTGCGGCACGCTGTCCCGAAGAAATCTCCGCGCCTTCAAATGCGGGCCCCGTTGGAGAGGAGGCCGCAACAACACGGCTCGCATTACCAAGCACGATTTCAGCGTTGGTGCCGACGTCGACCAGCAACATCATCTTGTCCTGGCGGTGCGGGCCTTCCGACAGGGTCGCGGCTGCGGCATCGGCGCCGACGTGGCCGGCGATGCAGGGCAGGGTATAGACCCGGGTCCCGCGATTCATGTCGAGATCGAGTTCGCTGGCCCAGCTGTGCACCGCACCGGAGACCGCCAGCGCAAACGGTGCACCACCCAGCTCCGTCGGATCGATGCCGAGAAACAGATGATGCATGATGGGGTTGCCGACAAAAACGGCGTCGAGAATGTCGTTTCGGTCGACATTGCTGTCCCGGCAGACGTCTTCGATCAATTCATTGATGGCCTTGCGCACGGCCAGCGTCATGGCTTCGCGGCCATCCGGATTCATCATCACGTAGGAGACCCGGCTCATCAGGTCTTCACCGAAACGGATCTGCGGATTAGACGTGCCGGCTGACGCCACAGTCGCTCCGGACAGCAGCGACGACAAATGCAGGGCGATTGTCGTAGAGCCGATGTCGCAGGCAATGCCATAGGCTTCGTTCTTGAGGCCGGGCCAGACGGCGATCATTGACGGCCGGGCGGATTCCATATCCTGGTGGATTGCCACCGTTACCGCCCAGTTGCCCCGGCGCAGCACACTCTGGATCTCGGGCAGGATCGGATGATCGACAATGATGTCGCTGTAACCCCAATCCCGCTCCAGCGCTGATTTCAGGCGGTCGAGATCGCCAAGCGGCTTGTGCATATCGGGTTCTTCGATCTCGACATAACACAGTTGGATTGCCGGATTACGCTCGATGTAACGGTCCTGTGCCGCCTTGCGTACGACCTGGGCATTGATCTGCACATCCTGTGGGATGTCGACGACGAGATCGCCCTCGATGGTCGAGGAACAGGATAGCCGTCTGCCGTCCTTGAGATCACGCTTTTGCGCGTAACGCTTTTCCTTCGGGCCAAATTCGGAGATATGGGCATTGGAAGACTCAATTCCGTGTTTGGCGAAATGGCCTTCCTGAATCTCGATCTGGCAGCGGCCGCAAATTCCGCGGCCACCACAAACACTCTCGACATAAACACCAAGCGTCCGCGCAGCATCGAGGACTGGCGTTCCCAACGGGAATCGGCCTCGTTTTCCAGAAGGCATGAACAGAACCAGCGCCTCATCGGCCGCTGATTTGATGTCTTTTTCAGGCGCGTTCATTCGCTCGGGGCGGGCTCCTGTGAGTTGCAGGATTTAGGGTCCTGACCCAAAGTTCTAGGTGCGGCCGACCCTGGCTTCGCGCCCGCCACGGCGACGGCCACCCGCTGGGCGTGCCCCGGAACCAGGCTGACCGGCGCTGTTTGTATTGGCCGGTGCCGCAGACGGGGCATGGTCACGGTACCTGGTGATCCAGTCGGCGCAGTTGGCATCCGTGCCGTTGAGCACGTTGGCGGCGTGAACCATCTCCATTTCCTGCGGACGGCAGGGGTTCATGATCGCAGAGGTCATGCCCGAAGCGATCACCATCGGGATAAATGCGGCATTTACACCATGGCGGTGCGGCAGGCCGAACGAGACGTTCGACAGTCCGCAGGTGGTGTTGACGCCAAGTTCCATGCGCAGCCGACGGACCAGCCGGAATACCTGCTGCCCGGCGGTGCCCATGGCGCCAATCGGCATGACCAGCGGGTCGACAACGATGTCGTGGGCCGGAATGCCATAATCGGCGGCGTGGGCGACAATTTTCCGGGCGACTTCGAAACGCACATCGGGATCTTCGGAGATGCCGGTCTCATCATTGGAAATCGCCACGACGGGAACGTTGTATTTCTTGATCAGCGGAAGGATGGCCTCAAGTTTTTCTTCCTCACCGGTGACTGAATTGACCAGCGGTCTGCCTTTTGCCACCTCGAGCCCGGCCTTGATTGCGGCAGTAACGGACGAGTCGATGGACAGCGGGACGTCGACCAGGTCCTGGACGATTCCCAGCGTCTTGACCATCAGATCAGGTTCCGTCGCATTGGGGTCGACCGCGGTTACGCCGGCATTGACATCCAGCATCGTTGCGCCGGCGGCAACCTGTTCGAGTGCGTCCTTGCGAACGGTATCGAAATTGCCGTCGACCATTTCGGCCGCCAGTTTCTTGCGCCCGGTCGGATTAATCCGTTCACCGATGACGCAGAAGGGTTGATCAAAACCGATGATAATCTCTTTGGTCGCTGATGCGACAACGGTGCGGGTCATGTTGAAGCGTTCCTATTTGGATTCGACAGAACGATATAAAGATGTCTTTATATCCCATGAGCCGCGTTCCACAAGCCATTCGCTGGATTTTTTGATGCCGCCGAACGGGAACACGTGGATTTGCTTGATGGCGGACTCCGGATTGGACAGGAAATGGTCTTCGATCGGGCCGACGACCGCTTCCGGTGAATGAGACGTTGCGAGCGCTGTCAGGGACAGAGCATTTTTCTTCAGGAAACTGATCGAATTGCCGACACCGCACATTGCTGCGTATTTGAGCAGAGTGGTGACCTTTGCCGGGCCGGCGACGCCAAGATGAACCGGCAGATCGATACCGTGGGCCTTCAGGATGCCGGCCCAACTGATGAAACGGTCGGCATCAAAGCCGAACTGGGTAACAATCCGCAGCCGCGCGCCGGTGCGTGCCCCGAAGTTCTTCTTGAGCCGAAGTGCTTCCATTGCCACTTCCTCAGAGAAGTCCGGGCTACCCTCGGGATGACCGGCGACTCCGAAATCAGTGATGCCGAATTTGTCGAAAAATCCGGTTTCCAGGACTTCCATCGCGGATGTGAACGGACCGGCCGGCTTATCCAGGCCGCCGCCAACGACCAGAACGTCGGTCACTCCGGCTTCCGCCGTCATCATCCGGATGCGGTCTTCGAGGCCGTCGCGACTTGTCAGCCGACGGCAGGCGAAATGCGGTACCGGCACGTATCCAAGCTCGTGAACCCGTCTGGCGGCCTTGGTCAGTGTTTCGCTGGTATCGGTGCCGATATCGGTGATGTAGACCTTGGTTCCAGCCGGAAACAGGCCGGGCAGATCCGTTGATTCGAGGCCCTGTTTCGGAGCGATCTCGATCGAAGCGGGAATGGTGGTCGGACGGCTTTTCTTCAACTCAATGATTGTCATAACCCGGCTGCCTTAAATACGGAGCGACATTCTTCGGCGCGGCGAATTGCCCTGCAATTCCGCCCGGCGATAATCACATTTGCCGAAACTGCCGGGAAAGCGCTTGCTGCCGGACGACGCGCGCACTCTCAAAAACGACGCGCTTGCTCCAGACGCGCTTGTTCAGACCAGGTAAAGCGCAGCCAGCGCGCCTGCCGTGCCGACAACTCCGGCAATTATGGCAAGTGAAAACAAGCCGAAACACAGGCCTGCGATGAGGACGAGCCCGTCGCGTTCGGACAGGGCGACACCGATAATGGCGATGGCGAAGGCTGGCGGCCAGTTCCCGAAGGGAATGGGTATGGTCACCGCCATTGACAACACGAAAGCGAGGGTCCCGATCCATCTGTCGGCCTGTCGGCGTGAAAACGGCCAATATCTTGGCCTGACAACCTGCTCCAGCCACACCAGCCGAGGCGCCAGCACGTCGGATAATTTCTTGAACCGATCCTTGGTCACCGATTTCGACAGAATCATCCGCGGCAGCCAGACGGTGCGGCGACCGAGCATCATCTGCAGGGAGATGATCACCAGTGGAATACCCAGGACAAGCGAAGAGCCCGGAGGGAAGGGAAGCATGTTGACAGCGGCAAAAAAGACCAGCAGCGCTGCAAAACTTCGATCGGCCAACGCGTCGCGCACGGTGGCGATGGTCACCGGCCCGGTTGCACTGCGGCCCAATTCCACGAAAATCCGCGACAATGGCCGGGGTGGAGGCATATCCATGCCCGATCGGGACCCCGCCGTCTCGAATTCTCTCATTTCGACCGCCATTGTATCCCTTTCGGGGAACTGACCAACGTATTCACGAATCCTGTTGCTCGAATACTACGCGCTTAACCTTACGTAAATATTGCCTTCGATACCCCGACGGCAACCTCACGCACTATGGCAAGGCTGATAATACAGCATTCCCGTGCAATTCAGATAGCTGCAAAAACAGTCATAATTATGAGATGGTCACTGATGCGGCCTCATGCAAGGCTCCGGTAAGTTCGCCATAGCCGGTAAAGCGGCGTTCATATTGAAGGCCCAGAAAGGCAGCTGCGGCTTCGGCTTTTGCCGATAGATCGGGATTCTCGGTCTGGGCGATGTAGATCATCTTCTGGTAGTTGCCGAAATACATGTCTTTAAGCTCGGGGTGGCGGTCCATGCCCAGCGGCTTGACCAGAAACGTCTCGAAATGCCGGGCCAGGAAGTCCGTCATGAAAAACGACGTCATGTCGTCGTCCCACTGGTTCTCGAAGCGTTCATTGCCGCTGTAGAATGAAAAACAATGTGGGCCGGCAACGCGCTGAACGCCGTATTTTTCGCAGACCCTGTCCAGATCACCGCCGGTGCCGCAATCCGCGTAACCGATGAATATCTCATCAACGCCGTCTTTTTGAGCCGCGATGATGGCTTTTTCCACCGCCGGTGCGATCTTGGCCGGATAGTGATGGTACATCGCCGGCAGGCATTTAAGCTCGATGTGTTCAAAGCCGAGATCCTGCCGTATCGCCAGAACCTCGCGCGCAATCATGCCGCAGGCGATAACCCTCACTCTGGAAATGTCGGCTTCGGACATCCGATTCTCCGAACGCCGCCACCATTTTCACGTGATCGCGGCTCTGTCTGGCTTTTCGTCCCCGGTAGAGATCAGCCGCGCCTTTTATCAGTCAGGCACGGGCCAGTTGATTGTGTTTGCGCGCCATGAATTCCTTTGCGGTTTCCACAGCAACGGCAGCGTCGCGGCAATAGGCATCGGCTCCGACCGCCTTGCCGAACTCCTCGTTGAGCGGCGCGCCGCCAACCAGGACGACATAGTCGTCGCGAATACCTTTTTCTTTCAGCGTGTCGATGACGACTTTCATATAGGGCATGGTGGTTGTCAAAAGCGCCGACATGCCGAGAATGTCCGGTTGTTCACGCTCGATTGCCTCGAGATAATTCTCGACCGGATTGTTGATGCCAAGATCAACGACGTCGAAACCGGCGCCTTCCATCATCATCCCGACGAGGTTCTTGCCGATGTCGTGAATGTCGCCTTTGACTGTGCCGATCACCATCTTGCCTAGTTTGGGGGCTCCGGTTTCAACAAGCAACGGCCGCAAAATGAACATGCCTGCCTTCATGGCGTTGGCCGACAGCAAGACCTCGGGCACAAACAGGATGCCGTCGCGAAAGTCCTCGCCGACGATGCGCATGCCCTCGACCAGGGCCTTGGTCAGCACGTCGTAGGGTACCCAGCCGCGGCCGAGCAGAATATTCGTGCCTTCTTGGATCTCTTCCTTCAACCCGTCGTAGAGATCATCGTGCATCTGCAGCACCAGATCTTCATCGGATAGCTCGGAGAGTATGATCTCTTCGTCTGACATGTGGGTCGTCCTCAATGCTCCGGCAACTAACACCGAGTATGTGTGTTGTTCTCCATATACTTATCCATGAGACGAGGCAAAGCGCGTTGCTCAATTACGACTCGCGCCAAGAGGAAAGCGACACAGATGTCGGGGCCGCCATTGTCGCCTTCACGCCAAGGCTTGGCGCGGATTGAAAGGCAAGTTGGCGCTACAGCTCTACGATTGGGATAAATTGCGATCTGGCGCACGCGCCAATATGGGAATCGAATGCGATGACGGAAACAGCTGTAACAGAGCAAACACGTGCCGGTGGGCGCCGTGGACGCGGCGCGTCCGGCGGAGCGGCGGGCAGAAGAGCGGCCCGGTCGGGTGGTGGACCCGGCCTGCCGATGCCCCATATCACGCGACGCATTGCGGAATATGAAGTCCTGGATGAAGAAGGGCTGGCAATCATCGAGGCCAATGCCGATATCATTCTTGAAGAAATCGGTATTGAATTCAGGGATGATGAGGAAGCGCTGTCGCTTTGGCGCGATGCCGGGGCGGATGTCAAAGGCGCGCGCGTGCATTTTCCCAAGGGATTGTGCCGGCAATTGCTCAAGACCGCGCCCAGACAGTTTACCCAGCACGCGCGAAACCCGGATCGCTCAGTACAAATTGGCGGAAAATCGACTGTCTTTGCGCCGGTGTACGGCCCGCCATTCGTTCGTGACCTTGATGGCAATCGTCGTTATGCCACGATCGAGGACTTCCACAATTTTGTGAAGCTCGCCTATATGGCGCCATCAATGCACCATTCCGGTGGAACGGTCTGCGAGCCAGTTGATGTGGCGGTGAACAAGCGCCATCTCGACATGGTCTTCAGCCACATGCGCTATTCCGACAAACCGTTCATGGGCTCGGTCACCGCGCCGGAACGGGCAGAAGACACGGTTGCCATGTGCAAGATCCTGTTCGGCGATGAATTCGTCGACAGCAACACCGTGGTGATCAATCTGATCAATGCCAATTCACCGATGGTGTTTGACGACACCATGCTGGGGGCGGCCAAGGTTTATGCACGCAACAACCAGGCCTGCATCGTCTCGCCTTTCATTCTGGCCGGAGCAATGAGCCCGGTCACGGTTGCTGGCACATTGACCCAGGTGCTGGCAGAAGTGCTGGCCGGCGCCTCCTTTACGCAGTTGGTCAGGCCGGGTGCACCGGTGGTTTTCGGGACCTTCGCTGCGTCGATCTCGATGCAGTCGGGCGCTCCGACCTTCGGCACGCCTGAACCGTCGCTGGTGTCCTACGGCGCGGCGCAGTTGGCGCGGCGACTTGGGCTACCGTTTCGAACCGGTGGTTCGCTTTGCGGCTCGAAAGTGCCTGATGCCCAGGCAGCGCATGAAAGCGCCGCCACGCTCAACATGACTTTGCTGGCTGGAACGAATTTTGCGCTGCACTCAGCCGGCTGGCTGGAGGGCGGACTGGTATCATCCTTTGAAAAATTCATGATCGATGTCGATCAGCTTGGCATGATGCAGAAGTTTGCTGAGGGCATCGACCTGTCCGAAACCGGACAGGCCATGGATGCGATCCGGGAGGTTGGTCCGGGAAGCCACTATCTCGGGTGCGGGCACACCCAGAGCAATTTCCAATCGGCTTTCTACCGTTCCTCACTGGCTGACAACAATTCCTACGAGCAATGGCAGATGGAAGGCGAAACCCGGATCGAGGGGCGCGCCAATACATTGGCCAAAGAGTGGCTGGAGAGCTACCAGCAGCCGGATCTCGACCCGGGTATTGCCGAGGGCCTGCAGGAATTCATCACCAAGAAGAAGGACTCCATGCCCGACGCGTTCACGTGAAAGAAGCCCGAAGACGGCCGGGCTAAAGTGGCCGATATCATTCACGATGAAGTCTGGCGGTCGGCGGGTCCGGAACGCAAGAAGTGATGTCAGAATTTCTCGGCGAGAGGCTCGACTTGCTGGCGGACGCGCTTTCCCCGAACGGGTTGCTGCTTCGCGGGTTCGTCAATTTCACGCCTGATGAACCGGCACCTGAATACGCGGCAGGTCGCCCGGCGCGCAGCCTCGTTCTTGTCGGCAATGGTGGCGGATCGCTCTGGCGACCGTTTTCGACCTGGTTCACTGAACAGCCGTCCGGCCTTGCCGACCCGCTCGACACCTGGTCGAAGCAGGTGATCGGCGTGGTCGCAGAGACATTCGATCTTCGTGCTGTCTTTCCGTCCGACAGGCCATGGCTGCCTTTTCAGCAATGGGCAAGTCGTGCCGAAGGTTTGAAGGCATCGCCTCTCGGAATCCTGATGCATCCCGAATATGGCCTATGGCATGCCTATCGCGGAGCATTGCTCTGTGACCGCGAATTGCCCGTACCCGCGGTTGAGAAACAGATTCACCTTTGTGACGCATGTGACTGGAAACCCTGCTTGAATACCTGTCCGGCCGATGCGATCTTCGATGGTGAATTCAAATCCGGTGCCTGCCGGGACCATGTGGGAGGATCCCAAGGCAGTTTATGCCGTGAGACAGGTTGCGCCGCGCGCAACAGCTGCCCGTGTGATAGATACCGCTATCCGGCTGCTCAACAGGTCTTTCATCTTCAGGCCTTCCTGGGCGGGCCTTTCGGTCGGGACCAAAAAAAATTATGAAAAGACCCAAGGATCGCCCTGTTTGGTTCGTCTAACGGACAATGATGATGGTTGGATCAGATGTTGAAGGCGCTGTGCAGGCGGACGCCGCGCTGGCGGCGCTGGCGCGCGATGGCGACCGCGATGCATTTGGCCAACTTGTTGAACGGCACTACGACTTTGTGTTTCGCGTGGCCTATCGCTGGCTGGCCGATGAGACCGATGCCGAGGACGTGGCCCAGGAGGTTTGCATAAAGCTCGGGCGGGCGATCCGCGGATATGCCGGACGTGCGGCGTTCACCACCTGGCTGTACCGGCTGACACTGAACACGGCGCGAGACTACAGCCGCGGGCAGAGCCGTGAGAACCAGCGAAATCGGGCGTTCGTGCGCGAAGCTGAAGTGTTGGGCCGTGGCGATCAGGCGCCGGACGAACAACAAAGCATTCATTTGTGGCAGGCGGTCCGCTCCCTGCCGGAAAAGCAGCGTGACAGTGTGCTGCTGGTCTATGGCGAAGGGCTGTCGCATGGCGATGCCGCCGACATTCTCGACTGTGCGGAAAGCACTGTGTCCTGGCATATCCATGCGGCAAAAAAACGGTTGAAAGGCGTGTTGCGACACGTCGAGGATGAACTGTGATGGTTGAAGACAACGAATTGAACAGATTGAGAGAGCTGCCTTCTCCACCCCCGCGGGAAACCGCGCGGCGGAAGGCCGTGCGCCTGGCGCTGAACTCTTTCGATGCTGAACAAAAAAATATGTCACCAACCCAAGGATCGTCCGGGCAGCGGCGTCTTACCTCCATCGTCAAAGAACTTTGGAGCAGATTCATGGAAAAGAAACTGATTGCCGCACCCGCGATTGCCGGGATGCTGATGGTGCCGCTGGCCGGATATATCAGCTGGGAATTCATCAATGACAGGCGGTTTGGTCCGGCGGTTGAGGTAGGACCGCTGGAAGAGGCTGAGGTTCGAAAGGAACTGGCGGGTAACCGGCAGAAATTCGATGACAAAAGGGAAGTGCGGCAGGACAACCAACTCGGCAGAGGCATCGCCGAGAACAAGAGCCAGGAATTCGACCAGGTTACTGCGGCAGATGAAGTGGTTGCCGCCAGCCCGCCGGTCAGTGCCGCACAGCCGAAAGCAATGAAACGCCTGCGGGCACAACAGGCAAACAAACCGGTCGGCGGCTTGATTGCAGCCGAACCCAGTGTCCGCCCGGTCGAGGCGGAGTCGCGTGACAGGTTTCAATCCCATGCCGATAATCCGGTGAAAACCACCACACAGGATCCGGTTTCGACCTTCTCGATCGATGTCGACACGGCGTCCTACGCCTTTGTGCGGCGGTCTTTGAAAGAGGGACTGCTGCCCAATCCCGATAGCGTGCGTGTTGAGGAGATGATCAACTATTTTCCCTATGACTGGAAAGGACCGGACAGCGCCGAAGTTCCGTTTAACGCAACAGTGACAGTCACGCCGTCACCGTGGAATGCCGACACGCAGCTGATGCATGTCGGTATCAAGGGATTCGACATCACGCCGGCCGAAAAACCGCATGCCAATCTGGTTTTTCTGATCGACGTTTCGGGTTCGATGAATGCACCCGACAAACTGCCATTGCTGAAAAACGCCTTCCGTATGCTGGTGAACAAGCTATCGCCCGAAGATACGGTGGCGATCGTCACCTATGCCGGCAATGCCGGGGTGGTTCTGGAGCCGACCAAGGCGTCGGAGCGTTCCAAGCTGCTGAACGCAATCGACCAATTGCAGCCCGGTGGCTCGACAGCCGGTGAAGCGGGTATCCGCGCGGCCTATCAACTGGCACGGGACGCTTTTGTCAAAAACGGCGTCAATCGGGTGATGCTGGCGACGGACGGCGATTTCAACGTCGGTCCATCGGATGACAAGAGCCTGAAACGGCTGATCGAGTCGGAACGCAAAAGCGGAATTTTCCTGTCGGTTTTCGGGTTTGGCCGTGGCAATTACAACGACTCGCTGATGCAGGCGCTGGCCCAGAACGGCAATGGAACGGCCGCTTACATCGATACGCTGGCCGAAGCCCAGAAGACGCTTGTCGATGAAGCAGGCTCAACGCTGTTTCCGATTGCCAAGGACGTCAAGATCCAAGTCGAGTTCAATCCGCAGCGTGTCGCCGAATACCGGCTGATCGGTTATGAATCGCGCGCGCTGAAACGCGAGGATTTCAACAATGATCGTGTCGATGCCGGCGATATCGGCTCCGGGCACAGCGTGACGGCGATCTACGAGATCACACCTGTCGGGAGCCCGGCTGTGCTGAATGACGGTCTGCGTTACAAGCAGGCTGCGGAGCAGGCAAAACCTGCAGGCGACAGGTCAGGCGAATATGCGTTCCTGAAAATCCGCTACAAGAATCCCGATGCAGACAGCAGCAAGCTGATCACCACGGCCATTACCGACCAGAATGCGGTTTCCGGCCTTGACGCAGCATCCGACGATGTCAGGTTTTCGGTAGCGGTCGCTGCCTTCGGCCAGAAGCTGCGCGGTACGGATGCTGTTGCAAATTACACGTTCGAGGACATGGGACAGCTTGCAACGACTGCCCGTGGGGCTGACCCGTACGGATACCGGAGTGAATTTCTCTCGCTCGTCCGGCTGGCAGGTTCATTGTCGCCGGATACCAAACCGCGTCAGTGACAGCGCTCGGGCACCTCTAATTCAGGTGCCCGACATTCTGCTGCGGCGGGTCCGGCGCGGCGCTGCATTGGAATTGTCAGCGGCCTTGTTACGCAGCGGCCCGATTTTCTCGACGATCTTTGCCAGGTCCGGAGTAGCTTGTTTTTGATGGGTATCGAGCGCCTGACGCATGGCCTTCAAGTGCTCGAAAGAGGTGCCGCAACAACCGCCGATGATCTTTGCACCGCCGTCAATCGCCAACCGGACGTAATCACACATCAGTTCCGGCGTGCCGGAATAGTGAATCTGGTCACCGCGAAATTCGGGAATCCCGCAATTGCCCTTTACAATGATTGTGGCATCCGGTTTGGCTGCGGCCATGTCGAGAAGCGACGACAGGATGTCCGATGCACCGACGCCACAATTTGCGCCGACCGCGACAGCAGCTTCGGCTACGCCATCGGCGGCTCCGTGGATGTCTTTCGGGTGCAGGCCCATCATTGTCTTGCCGGCGGTATCGAAAGAACCGGTGAACGTGTAGGGCAACCCGACACGTACCGCAGCCTCGGCAGCTGCCCGAATTTCGTCCGGCGCTGACATTGTCTCGATCCACGCGACTTCGGCGCCTCCTGCTTTCAGTCCCTCGATCTGCTCAGCGAATGCCTCAACGGCTTCGTCGTAGGTAAGGGCTCCAAGTGGCACCAGCAGTTCGCCAGTCGGACCGACCGATCCGGCGACAATCACGCGACGACCGGCATTGGCCGCGACGTCGCAGGCAATCTCGGCAGCCTTCTTGTTCAACTCAAACACCCGATCCTGGGCATTGTGCAATTTCAGCCGGTGCCGTGTGCCGCCAAAAGAATTCGTCAAAATGATATCGGCGCCACTGTCGACGAAACCCTGGTGCAGGGCGGTGATTTTCTCCGGTGCGCTTTCATTCCACATTTCCGGCGCTTCACCGGCTTCAAGGCCCATTGCAAACAGGTTTGTCCCGGTTGCACCATCGGCGAGAAGAACGCCTTTTTCGGCGATGAGTTGGTCGATCGGATTGGTCACGGCGAAGCCTCGGGAGAAGTGGAGTTAAGGAGATAATGATATAAAGAAATCTTTATATTTCGTCAATCGATGCGAAATTTCTCGAAATCACTTTTTTGCCGTCGCCTGTCGTACGGACATCGGACCGGCGGTAATCGCCGGAAAAGCGGTCTATTCGAAACTGTAGGGTATCAAATTCCGCTGATCCTGGCGCACGACCAGTTTTCGCTTGAGAGGTGGCACCGCGCGTTGATGGCAGGTTTTGCGGTCGCAAATCCGGCAGGATACGCCGATCGGCTCGAAAGCCGCGTCGCGCTGAATGTCGAGATCATCAGCATAGACCAGGTCGGCAGCGTGGCGTATCTCGCAGCCCAGGGCCAGGGCGTAACGCTGTACCGGATCGCGGAATCCGCCCGACCGCTTGCTCGTCGCACGTGCCAGGCAGATATAGCGCACCCCGTCAGGCGTCTCGGCCAGTTGCCTGATGATCCGTCCCGGTGTTTCGAATGCCCGGTAGACGTTCCACAAGGGGCAGGCGGAACCGAAACGGGCGAATTGCATTTTCGTGGCGGAATGGCGTTTGGTGATGTTCCCGGCCTGATCGACACGGGCGAAGAAGAACGGAATGCCCCTTTCACCCTGGCGCTGCAGGGTCGACAACCTGTGACAGATCTGTTCGACGCTGGCACTGAACCGATCGGACAGCAAATCGAGATCATGGCGCAATTCGCGCGCGGCGGCGGAAAAGGTGTCATATGGAAGCATGGCAGCCCCGGCGAAATAGTTTGCCAGCCCGATCCGGCAGATTTCGGCCGCGTCTTCGGAATGGAACGCAGCCTTATCGATGATCCCGTCGAG
>JAJFHT010000371.1 GCA_021775495.1 Hyphomicrobiales bacterium
ACCGGGTTCGGCAGACCAGCTTAATTGTAACTGTCCTGGCCGTTCTATCCGCTTAAACAAACCGTAAATCCACACGACGGTTCCGTCGGGCATTTCATTGCCGATTCGATAAGCGCCACCGACGCGCAGATCGACTTCTGCCGATATGCAACGCACATTTTCGGGGCCCCACCATTTTTTCAGTTCTTCCGGCTGGGTCCACAGATCGAACACGCGGTCAGGCGGGGCCGAGATCACCCGGCTCAACCGCAGATCACTGGTTTCCGTTAGTACCTGCTTACCAATATTCTTACCCACTGTCTGACGCACCCGGATCTTCGTGTTTCATGACGTGCTCCTGCAATGCATCAAGAGTTCCGTTCCAGAAGCTTTCGTAATGAGCCAGCCAGGCGTCGGCGTCCTTCAGCGGAGTGGCGTCGATTGAACAACGATGCACTCGGCCGGCAATCGTCCGCTGCAACAGACCGGCACGTTCAAGCACTCTTCTGTGCTTGCCGACCGCCGGCAGGGACATGTCGAAGTGCCGCGCCAGTTCGGTAACCATCGCCGGCCCACCGGACAGGCGAGACAGGAGCGCACGGCGGGTACGGTCTCCCAATGCCCGGAAGATCAGATCGAGCCGGTCATCGCCGGTAGGAAGACGCGGATTGACAAGGGACAACATAGGCGCAATGATAAACCACTTGGTTTAATTTTACAATGTGCAAAACAGGGAGCGCGAGTGTCATGTCGATCCAGCAATCCATCAGTATCAAATGCAGTCCTGATAAGCTTTATGGAGCCATGATGTCAGCAGCTGAATTCGGACAAGCGACCGGCGCTCCGGCCGATATCGTATCGGAAGAAGGCGGCGCGTTTTCCTGCTTTGGAGGTCAGATTACCGGCCGCCAGATCGAACTGAAGGAGAATCAGCGGATCGTGCAGGCCTGGCGGGTCGGATCATGGCCGGAGGGCGTCTATTCCATAGTCAAATTCGACATTGACAGGTCGAATGGTTCAACGACGGTGACGATGGACCAGTCAGGTTTTCCCGACGACTCCGAACCGCATCTGGAAGCCGGCTGGCACAAGATGTACTGGACGCCGCTGAGAACCCATCTCGAGGCGGCGTAGCAGCTTCAAGCATATTGAGGAATATCAAGCCGAATCCCAACGCCAGCAGCAGGCACAGAGGAGCATAATAGCGGCGGTCGAGAGTGGCGAATGGTTCTGTTCGACGCCATATTGAGCCGGCTGCATAACTTGAGACACCGCGCAAACCAAAGATCAGCATGAGGATCGGTACGCTCGTCGCCTGCATCCAGTCTGGCAGCGGCAATTCGATCAATCCTGCACCCCAGGGCGCACAAATCCCGGCTGCGGCAATTCCGGCGGCAGCGATCAAGGTCAGGAGCCGTCCTGGCATCTTGGTCAGCCCCGGCGAACCAATTACGGTGTCGACCAGGGCCTGCTCGTCTTTCGCCGGCCAAAGCGCTCCGAACGCCCAGGCAGCGTGCAGTACTGCGATAGAGAACAGAATGATGGATATTCCGGGCGCGACCAGAGTCATGCCGGTACCCGTTCAGCCGGCATTTGCGAACCACGTTTCAATCCCATAATGGCCGACGCTACGATCAGGCAGAAAATGATCCATTGCGGCATCGGCATCAACGATCCAAGCCGCGTCATGCCATATATGCCGAAAAGAATCGCGAAACCCAGATATTGCCCGGCGGCCAGAAGAACCAGGGGCTTTTGCAACCTGACGCGAAACCCGGCGACCAAGAGCGCCAGACTGTTGATCACCAACACAATCGTCACTGCATGCCACAAAACGGATGAGTATGCTTTCAGGATGACCGACAGTTCGCTTGCAAGCATAGGCGCATGAACCTCCGTCCCGCCGCCCAGGACATGCAACAACACCGTCGCGGCCGAAAGACCGGCAGAGATTAGTATCCAAGGGTTCATCCATACACTCCTATCCAAATTCCGTACGCTGGCGTATGGATAAATTTGTAGATTGCAATTGTCAATACGGTTGCGTATGTTTTGGCCGTGGAACGCAAGAGTAGATTATCACCCGAGGACTGGATCGCGGCGGGCTTCCGCGCGTTGACGCGTGGCGGACCGCAAGCCATTCGCGCCGAGGCGATTGCCAGGGATCTTGCTGTCAGCAAAGGGTCATTCTACTGGCACTTTACGGATGTGCCGGCGCTTAAACAGTCGATGCTGGATCACTGGACCAATATCGCCACCAAACAAATCATAACGACCGTCGAATACAGCAGGATGGAAGCCGCCGAACAGTTGCGCCTGCTGGTTCGCATTGCCACCAGCGACAAAAATGAGCCTTATGGCGGAAACTTGGTGGAGGCCGCCATCAGGGACTGGGCACGTTACGATCCAAACGCCGCCGAAACAGTAAAGAACGTCAACAAGCAGCGGCTCGCCTTTCTGACAAAGCTGTTTGGGCAGAACGGAGCGTCACATGATCGAAGCGTCCAACTTGCCAATTTGCTCTATGCCGCGCTGATCGGACTCGAGCAACTCGATCATCATGGCATGGCGGAAGCACAAACTGATCTACCGGCCCTGCTGGAGATATTGTTGCGCGCGGACGAAAGTTGACCTTGCACCCAAATTCGATCGACAAGTGCCGATATTCGGTTCATCGCAGCATCCGGGCTTTCCAGTCGCCCCGTTCGACATTGTTTTGAACAAGTTCCATGATCAATTCACTCATTGCCTCGAGAGCAAATCGCGGCGGCCTGCCTGCCAATTCGCAAAGATATAGCTTTCTTGACATTTGCGGGGACACGATCGGCCTGAAGACAAGGGCTCCGCTTTCAATGTGCTCACGCATGAACAATTCGGTTCCGACGGCGCATCCCAGCCCTCGCAAGAGCGAACCGGCAATGGCCTGTACCGAATTCATCTGCAGACGCGCTCTTGCTTCGAGCTTTTTCAGCAAGGCCGCGTCATCGACTATTGCCCGGGACGATGCGCCCTGACGCAGCAAAATCAGCGGCAGTTCGAGAACATCGTCCAGGGGTATCGGTCCCTTTCCAGAGCCCAGGAGCTGCGGCGTGCCCACACATACAAGCTGCTCCTCGAGAACCGGCAGACTTTTCAGCCGTCCATCGCCGGGCGGGTTGAACACAAGAGCCAGATCGATGTCTGTTGCCATCAGGTTCATCAAGGTCGCCCCCGACAGGCTTTCGGTCAGAGACAGTTTGACCTGCGGAAAATCGGCAAGAACCCGTTCGACGAATTCAACGCCGATGGCCTTGATCGCTGAATAGGCCATGCCGATGGAAACTTCGCCGGCAATGGCGCCTCCGGCCTGGCGCACATCGGTTTCCGCATCCGCCATGGCTTTCAAGATCAACGTGGCGTGATTTTTCAACCGGTGTCCTGCCGCAGTCGGCTCCAGACCCCGGGCTTTCCGGGTAAACAGACGCGTGCCAAGGTCCTGCTCGAGGTTTGTGAGATGGCGGCTAATCGCCGAAATCGCCAATCGTTGCGCCGCGGCAGCGCCGGACAGTGTTCCGTTTTCGTATATGGCGACAAAATGATTGAGCTGACGCGTATCCATGGTTTCTACTTTTTAGAACATACTCTTCTGAACTTTGTTATTTTCAGATAGAATGATCAAGCCTATCGTCCTCCCGCACATTCAATTTCTGCGAGGAATGGCCGATTGACCGCTCAACTCATGCCGCTTGATGGAGTACGCGTCGTCGAGATGAGCCACATGATCATGGGGCCGTCATGCGGCATGTTTCTGGGTTTTCTCGGCGCTGAAGTCATTAAGGTCGAACCGCCGGAAGGCGACAAGACACGCGATCTCGGAGGCATGGGAAGCGGATTCTTTCCAACATTCAACCGGGGCAAGAAATCTGTTGTTCTCGATCTGAAGTCCGAGCAGGGACGCCAATCTCTTGAAGATTTGCTGGCCACCGCTGATATTTTCGTCGAGAATTTTCGTGATCAGTCGCTGGCGAGAATGGGTTTTGACCCGGATGCGTTGCGGCAAAAACACCCTCGCCTGATTATCGGTTCCTGCAAGGGTTTTCTGCACGGTCCCTATGAAGACCGAACCGCCATGGACGAGGTCGTGCAGATGATGAGTGGCCTTGCCTATATGACCGGCCCGACCGGCCGGCCGCTGCGCATCGGCTCATCCGCAAATGACATCATGGGCGGTCTGTTTTGTGCCTTTGCCATTCTCGGAGAG
>JAJFHT010000372.1 GCA_021775495.1 Hyphomicrobiales bacterium
GGCATTCAGAGCCAGAAGATTGGTCTGGAAAGCAATATCGTCGATGACACTGATAATATTGGCGATCTGTTCCGATGAGGCTTCGATCTCGCCCATCGCCGCGACGGCCTTTTGGACCACCTCGCCGGAATGCTCGGCGCCGATCTTGGTCTTGCCGACAAGATCGCCGGCTTCCTCGGCGCGTTGCGCCGTCGACTTCACCGTGGCCGTGATCTCCTCGACTGCTGCGGCTGTCTCCTCGACCGAGGCGGCCTGCTGCTCGGTTCGCTTAGAAAGTTCTTCCGATGCCGTGCGGATCTCGGCCGAACCGCTCTGGATCGTGTCGGCATTGTCGCCAACCTGCTGCAATGCCGACTGAAGAGCCTCGATCGAACTGTTGAAATCATGCTTCAACGCCTCGTAGGCCTCCGGAATGTCGTCTGCCACGCGATAGTCCATGTTCTTGTCGGCCAGTTGCGACATGGCTTTACCGAACACGCTGGACACCAGTTCACGTTCACTGGAGATCGCCTCGGCCTGAGCTTCCTGCTTGGATTTCTCAGCTTCCTCGAGATAGACCGAAATCGCCAGGTCCATATCCAGCATGACCGCCTTTACCAGGCTGGAGAGGGCGCCGCCGAAATCCTCGGCGTTCATTTTATTCTTGCCCGACAGGAAACTGCGGGGCCAGTGCTCCGTTACAATGGTCTTGATCAGGTGCTCGATGAGCAGCGAATAGCCACCAATATACCAGCGCGGCTCAAGACCGATGCGGGCATGAACCGAACCGATGACACGAACCTGCGAAACGTAGTTGCTGTCGAACCGTCCACTGGAAATACTGCCCCAGTGACCGGCTTGCGCGCCCTTGGCGCGGCGAATTTGGTCTTCGGAGGAAAAGAACTTGCTGACCTCGGGGGTAACACGAATTTTGTCGTAGAATCTGTCGAGGCCGATGGGCATTTCCTTCTCGACAACCGGTTTCAGTTTCTGAATGAGTTCGGAACTTTTTGCATCCAGTTCCATGAACGTCATACGATCTTGAATGCCCTGATTTTCGCTCGATTCCCGCACTGCTGTTTCCCCAGTTTTGTCAGTTGGAATTCCATCCTCAGCCTGCAGCCCCGCTTGGCGGCGCAGCCGTGCGACTGACGTTAGTGCCTTGGTCGTCACGACCGGTGCAGGTTGATGGTTTCCAAAATGTCCAGGCACGCCAGCATCTTCATGATTTTGGCGGACCGAAAGGCACCGGTTCATTCCAGCGCGTGTCCAGTTGAGCAATAGCGGCATTCGCCGCAGTTCGATCACCTCGCCGAAGAATGAAATTCAATCGTAAAGAAAGAATAAAAAATTCAATGATTTCAACTGTATATCAATAATATATACAATTTTACAAATTGTATACGTAGCGACCGTTCCGATTAGGCGGCGGCCAATGTCGCTTTGGTGCGCATCGCATTTTCATAGTCAAACAGGTCGGAAAAAACACGCACGCGCGGATGAATGGAAAGAACCTCATCAATCGGTTCCGGCCTGCCCAACCAGAGTTCAATGTTCGGCGGCAAGGTGGATGTCAGTAGATCGATCTGACGTTCGAGATCGGCGGTGGGAAGCACCAGGCTGCCAATGCAGACAACGTCCACATTCAGTTTTGCTGCTGCTTTCGCCAGTTCCACCGGCGGTGACTGCGGCCCCAGAAAAATGGCCTGTACACCGAACATCTTTGCACTGACCGCCGCGGCAAGAACCGCGAGTTCATGGGGCTCGCCCTCCGGAGTAGTGAACATCGCCACCATGCTGCCGGTTGGCATTTGGCCCTGGTTGAGCGCTAATCCAAGCAGATTGCGAGCGGAGGCGGAAAACAGGTGTTCGGCAATTGCCGAAAGGGAGGCTTTTTCCCAACGATCACCGATCTCCCGCAACGTGGGCATGATTAATTCCTGGCAGAACGCGATTGGCCCGCGCGCCAGAAAATAGTCCGTCAGTGTACGATCGAGCGCTTCCTGATCAAGCGCTTCGATTACATCCAGCAAGTCCGAGGTGGAAAGCCGGTTTTGATCGCTGCGTGCGGACAGTTTCTTTTCAAGACCAGGTGTATCTAAATCTGCAATATTTCCGATACGTTGACCACTATCGACCAGCTCCTTAAGCAGTCTCAGCCGATATACCTCATCCCTTGAATAAACTCTGCGATTGCTTTCCTGACGTTTTGGCACAACTGCTTTGTAACGCCGCTCCCAGGCATGCAGAGTCTGCTTCGGAATGCCCGTTAATTTAACAACATCATTCAAGATATACATTTCTGTTGATTGCATGCTTTAATTACCTACAAATACTTTTTCTGTATACCTTGTGATTGCGATGATGCATTTCCGACAGATCACGAATTCTGGACGGATAGACTGATACAAATCGATACTGGAAAACCTTGCGCACCCGGCCTGCAAAAATATCGCCAAACGAGCCGGCATGCGGCACACAGGCGAATCACAACGAAATGCGAACGGGCAGCGCCCTTATTGCATGCCGGCTAAATTCCCTGCAAGCCGCGGCGGAGGATCAATGGATACCGCACCGGCATTGGTGACTGTTGTCGGGTGCCCGACTATTTCGGCGGCAAATGTCACCAAGCAAACGCGCTGAACACGCGTTCACACGTGCTCCAGGCCATCGTTGACATTGCCCATGGGAACAGCCACTCCCGTTCATGTTTCACAGGGTTGGCGAACACCCAAACAGCAGACGGGAAAGACACCGGGATGCCGCGACACTATTGCATTGATATCGGCGGGTCCTTCGTCAGGCTTGCTGTCGGAGACGGGCAGACACTGAACCAGATTGCCGAGAGGCCAACACCGGTTGGCAATCTCACCGATTTTCTTGATGGCGTGACCGAGACGGTGCTTGCCGGCGGGATGCATGCGTCCGACCGTCTCGGCATTTCCATCACCGGAAGCATCGACGCATCCAACGGCACCGTTCAGGCCGCTCATCTTCCGTTTCTTACCGAAATCGACCTGGCTGCAAATCTTGAAAATGCACTCGGCCAATTTTTCGGCGAACCTATGCGGCACTCGATCATCATCCAAAACGACGCCGACTGTTTCGCGCAGGCAGAAGCGCGCTTTGGCGCCGGAAAGGACCGCGACAACGTATTTGCAATCATCATCGGCACCGGCATAGGTGGCGCGCAGGTTTATCGGAACCGGTTGATCAGAGGGTTCGGTGGCGCCGCCGGAGAATGGGGCCATGGTCCGTTCGTGCAGAAACAGGATCCATCCTTACAGGGCCATCTGCCGCAAATCGCCTGCAGCTGCGGGCAAACCGGCTGCATCAACACCGTTGGCGGCGCCCGCGGGCTTGAGGCAATTCATCTGTTCCACAATCACCAAACCCTCGACAGCCGGCAGATTGTTGACGGGTGGATATCGGGTGACAAGGCCTGCCGGCGCAGCATTTCGTCCTATATCTCAATTGTGTCGGACGCCTTGGCCGTAGCGCTCAACATTACCGGAGCGGAGATCGTCCCGGTGGGCGGCGGAATGTCGAGCGCCGGCAAGTTGCTTGAAGCGCTGAATGGTGCCGTTCAGCAGAAAGTGCTGTTGCCACGCCCGGACCCGCTCCTGGTCAGGGGCAAATTGGGCGAAGACGGCGGGCTTTGGGGTATTTACGCGCGAATGCTGGCGGAAAGTTCGGAACCTTGACCGCAATTGCCCTGGAGGTCTGTGTCGACTCCATTGCCTCACTGAACGCGGCGGTCGCCGGCGGAGCAGATCGGATTGAATTGTGTTCGGCACTTGAACTCGGCGGGCTGACCCCCGCGGCGAGCCTGATCCATGCCGCGGCACGTTGCGGGATCCCGGCCTATGCCATGATCCGTTCCCGGGCCGGCGATTTCAGTTGCTCGGCGGAAGAGCTTGATCTGATGGCCGATGATATTCGGATCTGTGAGGAGGCCGGTTTGAACGGGATTGTCATCGGTGCCGCCAGGACCGGGCAGCTCGACGTGGCCGGACTGGAGATTCTATGCCGCGCAGCCGGCACAATGGG
The DNA here is from genome assembly GCA_021775495.1 of Hyphomicrobiales bacterium. GTDB lineage: Bacteria > Pseudomonadota > Alphaproteobacteria > Rhizobiales > Rhizobiaceae > JAJFHT01. Next base: position 4,030 of record JAJFHT010000372.1, read on the forward strand.
TATCACCTTGCACAGGGTATTCGACACCCTCCCCGACCCGCTGAGGGCCATCGAAACCGCTGCTGACATCGGCATCGAACGGATACTCACATCCGGTGGCGCACCTGCGGCAGACCAGGGCATTGATCAGATCAGGCGATATGCCGATTTTGCCGGCGACCGGCTGGCGATCATGGCTGGAGGCGGCATAGGTGCCGGAAATGCGCGCCGAATCGTCATGCAGACCGGGGTGCGGGAAATTCACGGAACGTTTGGTAGCATTGACGAACCAACCGATCCGCTCATCGAACAATTCGGTTTTTCTCTTGGGCGCAGAAGAACGACGAATGCCGACACGATCCGACAGATCAAGTTTTCATTGCAAGCTCTTTGAACCAACCCTACGTCCGGGATAACCCGGCATCTGGACATTCGGCAACACGCCTTGCAGATATATCCAGCGTCTTTCCTGACCACTGATCGGCGAAGCCTGAGCCGACTGATATTTGTTCTGGTGTAGGGGTCTTGATAAGGCAAAGTTAATCTTAAGCTGGCAAAACGAATGCAGCGCGAACTCCTGGGGAGAGTTGCAAAATGCTCATTCGCGAAATATTGGCGGCCAAGGAAAACAGGTCGGTCGTGACCGTGCGGCCTAACTCCACATTGCGGGAAACCGCTGGTGTTCTACGCCGGGAAAACATCGGAGCGGTTCTCGTAATCGACGCACATGGAAAACTCCTGGGCGTTGCATCGGAACGGGATCTGGTTCGAGCGATTTGGAAGCTCGGCGGCGATCTGTTCGAGCGCCCGGTTTCAGATGTCATGACATGTTCGGTTGTCACCTGCACTCCCAGCGACGATGTGCTGGCTACCCTGTCAGAAATGAACGGGCAGGCAATTCGGCATATTCCTGTTGTCGAGGCTGGCGAAATCCAGGCGATGATCAGCATTCGGGAATTTGAGCACGCCTGCAGGCAACTGGAAGCCCAGGCGCATACGGATGAGTTAACGGGACTGGCCAACCGGCGCTTGTTCATGAGTGTCCTGACCAAGGAAGTGAATCGTTTTCGGCGCTTCCAGACACCATTTTCGGTGGCGATGCTGGACATCGATCGCTTCAAAATCGTCAATGATCAATATGGTCACGAGGCCGGAGACAGTGTTCTGCGGGCATTGGCCGATCTCATGGTCAGTAAGTTGCGACCGTATGATGAGGTTGGGCGCCTCGGCGGAGAGGAGTTTGCAATTCTCTTTCCGAACACCGAACTGGAAGACGCATTGAAAACATGCCAGCGACTACTCCAGGCAATCAGAAAAGAAGAGGTAGCGAATGAAGAAGCCTCCATTCGCTTCACGGTGAGCTTTGGGTTGGTATTTTCGAACGACCCGACGCTGGATGCTAGCACGGTTTTGAAACAGGCAGACCAGCTTCTCTACAAAGCAAAAGCGGACGGCAGGGATCGCATTGTCATCAGCGAAGCGGCGCATGGTGCTCCTGCCGCCGAAGAATTGGAATCTGCGTCAGCGTGAGCGATCAATTCCGCTGGATAAATTATTTTGCCGGCTGTATATTTACACTATGCTAACCGTAACATTTTATGAACTCTAAGGGTTCCCCGTTTACCATGCCGCATTCATCGTTGTGAGGATGTGAAATGGGTCAAGACATTCCGGGACTGCCACAGCTGACCGAGACCGGTCCGCAGGTCAATCAACTCCTCATGGATGTGATTGAGAGCATTCCCGCCGCGTTTCTGCTGTGTGACGCGGATGACCGGATCGTCGTCTGGAACACACGTTTTGCCGAATGGTTCATGCCAGGCCTGACGGATGCGGTCACGATCGGGATGCCTTACAAGAACCTGTTCACAATGCTGATTGAGGCGGGAGTCAGTTCAACCTCAAAATCAGATCCCGATTGGCTGGATAAACGCCTTGATTCACGCAGGAACCCCGGCCTGCCATTCGATCACAAACTTCGCGACGGCCGTGTCGTGCGAACGTTTGAAAGACGGACCAGCGATGGTGGCATTGTCAGTATCCATACGGATGCAACTGCGCTCTACAGCGAAAAAGACGCCGCCGCCGCCAAGGCGCGTCACCTCGAAATCGTTCTGGAATCGGTTGATCAGGGCATCACCATGTATGATGGTGATCTGAACTGCGTCGTATTCAACCAGAATTTCCTCAACATCATGGGGTTCCCGTCCGACCTTTCGCAGGAAGGCGCGACCTATGAAGACATGACCCGCTTCAACGCCGAACGAGGCGAATATGGCGAGTGCGATGTCGAAGAACTGGTGAGGGAACGGGTGGCGTTGGCAAGGCAGTTTCTGCCGCATCACTTCGAACGTCCGCGCCCGGACGGCGCCATCATCGAAGTGCGCGGCAATCCGGTGCCGAGCGGCGGGTTTGTCACGACCTACACGAATATTACCGAACGCAAAGCCGCCGAAGAGGCCGTGCAAAAGCGCGACGCGGCTTTGTCCGAGCAAATCGGCCGGTTCAACGCTGCACTTGAAAACATGTCTCAGGGCCTGTGCCTGTTCGACGGGAACGGACAGCTTCTGGTGTCCAACAGCAGGTTCGTCGAACTGTACCGCATGCCGGGGTATTTCGGTCAATCAGGTACGAAATTCGACGATATCGTTGATTGTCTGAAGGAGCGCGGCGGCTACAATGTTCTTGGACTTAGCACCAATCTCGACGACAGGCTGAAGCCAATCGCCGCGGGAAACCCCGGAGCAGCCGTTCTGGAATTGCCATGCGGTCGCGTGGTCTCGGTCCGGCACCAGCCAATGGGCAATGGCGGCTGGGTTTCCACCCATGAAGACATCACTGAATTGCAGCAGTTCCAGGCACGCGTGGCGCATATGGCGCACCATGATGAATTGACCAACCTGCCGAACCGCAGCCTGCTGCGTGATCGCATGAAACAGGCGGTCCCGTTGCTTGACCGCGACAAGGGCTTTGCTGTGCTTTGCCTCGATCTTGACCGGTTCAAGAACGTCAATGACACGATCGGCCATCCGATGGGTGACAAGCTGCTTCAGGCCGCGGCCGAGCGGTTGCGCGGTTGTGTCCGCGAAACCGACACGGTTTCCCGCTTTGGCGGCGATGAATTTGCCATCCTTCAGATATCCGACAACCCGTCGACGGATGCGACCGGTCTTGCCGCACGCATCTGCGAGGTGATGTCAAAACCTTTCGACCTGGGGCGGCATCAAGTGGTGATCGGCGCCAGTGTCGGCATAGCCCTTGCGCCGGCCGACGGGCGCGACCCCGATATATTGCTGAAGAACGCCGATATGGCGCTTTATCGCGCCAAAAACGATGGCCGCGGTGTCTATCGGTATTTCGAGGCGGAAATGGATGCCCGCATGCAGGCGCGCAGGCATCTGGAGCTTGATTTGCGAAGAGCACTCGAGTTCGGAGAATTCGAGTTGCATTATCAGCCGCTGGTGGATCTGGGTTCGAACAAGGTAACCGGATTCGAAGCCTTGCTGCGGTGGCACCACCCGCAACGAGGCGATGTTTCGCCGGGCGAGTTCATTCCGGTTGCCGAGGACATAGGATTGATCGTGCCGCTCGGCAGTTGGGTTCTGAGACAGGCCTGCATGGACGCATCGGCATGGCCGGTGGATGTGAAGGTGGCGGTCAATCTCTCGCCGGCGCAGTTCCACAACGAAAACCTCGTAAAAACCGTGTTCAGCGCCCTTGCAGCTTCAAAGCTCACGGCCAACCGGCTGGAACTTGAGATCACCGAGCATGCGCTGCTGCAGAAAAACGATGCGACGTTGACGACGCTGCATGTGCTACGCGATATGGGTGTCAGGATCGCCATGGACGATTTTGGCACCGGGTATTCCTCGCTAAGCTACCTACGCAGTTTTCCGTTCGACAAGATCAAGATCGACAGGTCCTTCGTGCAGGATCTTTCGGAACAGGACGATGCCGGTATCATCGTGCAGGCGGTCGCCAGCCTGAGCAAGAATCTCGGCATGGAAACGACGGCCGAGGGTGTGGAAACCGAAGCCCAGCTCCAACAGGTGAAAAATGCCGGATATACCGAGATGCAGGGCTTTTTGTTCAGCCCGGCCATTCCGGCAAGGCAAATCGACGAGGCATTTTTCAACAAACCGATGCCGGTTGGCAAAGCAGGCTGAGCGACGACCGGACAACGCCGCACTCAACACTTGTCGCTATCGGCCGATTTTTCCCGGCCGCTTCTGGCTGACGGCTACGACGGGTTTGCTCGCAGATGCCTGCGCGGTCTTGGGAATTTTCTTGGGGCGCCGGATGAGGGCACGGTAGATATATCCCTTCCGGCCCTTGTAGACCGCACGGCACCAGTGAACGCAGTTGTTTTGCGCCAGAACCAGTGCATTCGGCGGAACGATCGCAAGCACCTGAGCACTATTGTCAGGTCCGGATCGCAGATTGACGAATTTCTTTACCCGCCGTTTGCTGAGTGGCTCATCTGCATCAGCGACAGGAACCGGGATGACCGGGTCATCGGCGGGCTCGAAATGTTCAGAGCTCAGCGCTGCCAGTTTGCGTTCTATTTCGAGCGCCGCGGTTTCCGTCTCGGCAACATCAACCGGTGCCTGACCTGAAGTGCCCGATCCGTCGTTCACGGCGTCCAACTTGGATTCGCCATTGCTCGCGGTTTCAACCTGCGTTGGAAATCTCCCGGCTTTGCCGGCCGGAACCACGCCGCCGAACCGCTCCGATGCCGGTTGCCGTAGCAGCAGGGAAACGCTGGTAGGTTGTGGGGAAACGGTGGAAGACGTTACGATGGCGGTGTCCGCCAGCCGCGGCCTTTTTTTCGCGCCGGTCAAATGGGATTTCGCAACCTGCTGCGGTACAGAAGCGATTGCGGCGGACACGCCTTGTTTTGCACTGATGTCCTCTTCGGTAACAGGATCCGGCTGTTCAGGAAGAGGATAGGCCGCAATCCTTCCGGCAATCGAGGACACGACGTGCCGTTTTTCAACGGCAGACGTCTCGGCTTCGCCTGACATATTCCTGTCGATTGCCAGAATCAGGATGGTGCCTGCGGCGATGCCGATCGCCGCCACGATGGCCAGCGTGACAAAGTGCCCTTGCCTGTGTTTAGCCCTGGTTGTTTTGACACGAACGACCCGGTGTCCAATTGTCGTTGTCAACCGTCTGCTCATAACGTCAACTCCACTCAAACGTCGCCAGCCCTTCTGTTCATCCCGGCAGGCGGCAGGCTCTTTGGAACCAAAGTCCGGCGCCTACTGCCTCCTCCGCGGAGTCAGAAGACACTGAATGTCTGTTGGAAATCAGGACGCGGCGATCAACAAAGATCACTTTGGGTATCGGTCGAATACCTGCCGTGATTGTGATGCGCCGTTTGGCGGTCAGGGGCTCAGGCACCCTGCCCGCGGCATAATCACCGCAACCAGCATCCACATCGAACCGCAAGCTGGTTCCCAATGCCGGTGGTTTGCCCAATCCGCGCCAAATGGCGTATCAACCAACCGGGCTTAAATCCTGATTGACAAGGATTCAGCAGCAGGACGGAGTTGAGGGTGACATATGGTTATGCCCAAAAACGGAAAAAGCGATCCAAGGCGCAATCCCAAGACGTCGGCGATCTGTTTTGATGCCGATGGCAATCTTGTCGAGTTCGGTGGTGAATTCTCGCAACTGGAATCGATCAACGGCGCCGATAATTCCGCTGAAACTGTACTGGCGGAATATCTATCGAAATTCGAATTGATAAACCGGGGAAATTTGGGCGCCAACGAACCGGCAATTTCCAAATTCATCAAACGCTGGGGGAACCCCGATAGCGTGCCGGTTGAAGCAAAATTCAGCGATGAAAGTTGGCGTTTGCTGACATCGTATGTCGATGAATTTGCCAATACACGCTTCCTGAGCATCAACATCGACGATCAGAAAAGACAGCAGTCGTTGGCGCCATTTCTGCTTGAAAACCACCCATTGCCGATATGGGCGAATGAAACAGAAACAGGCAAGGTCGTTTATTCAAACCCGGCAGCCAACAATATCTACGAAAATTCTCCTCAATCTCATGAGGAAAACCGGATTAGCGATTTCCTGGGAAGCGAAGACATAAGCCGGGAAATGCTCGGTATCCTCAGGTCGAAGGGATACATAGATAATTATGACATCAAGACAAAAAACGAATCCGGTAATGAAATATGGGTTAGTGGATGCGCCAAACTAGCTAATAATAATGGAACAGAACTTGTCGTAAGCTCAATTCAGAACATTACTGACCGAAAAAACATTGAAAATACCGACCGGAGAGCGATGAATATGCTCCGGGACGCCATTGAATCTCTTACCGAGGGATTTGCGCTTTACGACAAGGATTATCGGCTGGTGATGTTCAACCGCCGTTACTTTGAAATGAACAATCTGGTTGGCGATCTGCTGAAACCAGGCCTGAAATACGAAACCATGCTGCGCACAATGGCCGAGCGGGGAGGATATACGGACGCAAAGGGCTCTGAGGAAGAATGGGTTCGGGAACGCCTGGAAAATGCGATAACCTACGCAAAAGATGATGAAGTCAATCATACAAATGGAAAGTCCTATCAGGTCTCGATTCATCCCACCAAACTTGGCGGATTTGCGGTAACTCGCACAGACATTACCGAGAGAAAAACAGCCGAGGCGCAGCGGAGGGAAGGCGATATTCTCGTCCGAACAGTGCTGGACGCAAGTTCCGCCATCGTGATTATGGCTCGGACCGTGGACGGCAAAATCCTGTATCGGTCCTCTGCTGCTGCGGAACTCTTCGGAGATACGAAATCAGCTAAAGAACATTATGTCGACCAAACCCAACGGCAAGATCTTGTCAAAAAACTGCTATCAGACGGAAAGGTCGACAATCTCCAGGTTTTGCTAAACGCAAAGGGGAAACACCTGCTGACATCGATTTCCAGCCGAATTGCCGAATACAAAGGCGAGGAAGTCATTGTGACAAGCGTTGTCGACATGACCGAGCAAATCAAGTCACAAGAACTACTGCAACAGGTACTTGAAGCCTGCCAGATACCCATCCAGATGACCAGCGTGAAAACAGGAGATTTGCTGTTTAGCACTTCCGAGACAACAGCCTTGTTTGGCCCGGTTAAAAATTCACGTGACTACTACATAGATCAGGAGGATCGGCCCAAGCTCCTTCAGGAATTGCGGGAAAAGGGATGGTACAAAGATCGTATCGCCCGGTACCGGGGGGCCGACGGACGAATATTCTGGAATTCACAATCAGCCAGGTTGCTGGAATTCAACGGAGAGGAAGTGATCGTCTCCAATACCAGGGACCTGACTGAGGAGTTGGCTATTCAAGAAGAACTCAAAGGCCAACGGGAATTGTTGTTCCAAAACGAAAAAATGTCCGCTTTGGGTGAACTGCTGGCAGGTGTGGCACATGAACTCAATAATCCGCTTTCCGTAGTCGTTGGCCACTCGCTGATGCTCCTCGAAGAAGCAAATGATCCGGATCTGGTTAGGCGTGTCGAGAAGATCAGCGTTTCTGCCGAAAGATGCGCGAAAATCGTCAAGACGTTCCTTGCCATGGCACGTCAACAACCAACCCAGATGCAAAGTACGAATATCAACTCGGTTGTTTCAACAGCGGTGGATCTGGTTGGATATGGCAGCAAGGGCGATGACATCAAACTGGATTGTGAATTGGGTGAAGGCATCCCGAACATACCTGCTGATGCCGATCAGATCACCCAGGTCATTACCAATCTTATCATCAATGCGGAACAAGCGATGGCCAGCACGGGGGTCGGTGACCTTGTTAAAATTTCAACAAATGTGGTGGCGGAAGATGAGCAGCAAAACTTTGTTGAAATTGTCATCGAAGACAACGGGCCGGGCATTCCTGATGAAATAAGGGCGCGGGTATTCGAACCGTTTTTTACGACAAAATCGGTTGGCGAGGGAACAGGAATAGGGCTGGCTTTTTGCCATCGCACGATCCGCTCGCATGATGGACAAATATGGCTGGATGCCAACCACGGCCCGGGAAGCAAATTCGTCCTCTACCTTCCCATCCTTCCGACATCTGAAGAAGACGAAAGCGAGGACGAATCATCGGAAATCGGCGTTCAAAGCCTAAAGGCTCTGGTTGTGGATGATGAGCCTGATGTCGCAGAGTTGATATGCGAAATTCTTCATACCGAAGGGATTCAGGTCGACATTGCCAATTCGGGAAAAACCGCAACCAGTTTCATTGAGACCGGACATTATGATCTCTTGCTCAGCGACATCAACATGCCAAATCTTGATGGTCGAGAATTGTATGAAATCTTGAAAACCAGGCATCCGGAATTGCTGGACCGTATGGGTTTCATAACTGGCGACACTCTGGGGTCTGCCTCAATGTCACTGTTGCAGGAGTCGAACCTGCCCTGTCTGGAAAAGCCGGTAACGCCAAGCGACCTGAGAGCTTTTATCCGTGACATTCTCGACGTCGGGAAGAGGTCAGGAGAGTAATCCTGCAATCCCGGTACTGAGACCACACGTCTGGCCTGCGACAGCTTTCCGGAACAACTGTGAAAGTTCGAAGTCGTCGCTGATCGCTTCATCAACCTGCAGACCGAGGACAGGATTTGGCTCGTTAGCTTTATGGACTACGATCTGGGATACTTTGACGACGAGACATGCAGACTGGAACCACTTCAAAATCCTTTCGGACCAAAAGTGTTACCTATGTCTCCGGTATGAAACGTAACCTAT